>NZ_JBPJSP010000023.1:0-106449 GCF_051225715.1 Azospirillum sp. ST 5-10 | reverse complement strand
ATCATCGATCAGGGCGGGTATGGGTCTGTCACAGCCGATGGCGGTGGCGGTGGTGGCGGCGGCTATTTCGGCGGCGGTGGCGGGTCGCCGAGCCGTGGTGGTGGCGGTGGCAGCGGCTACATCGACGCCGCCCTATTCGACGGCGCCTTCGGGTCGGTGGCCGACAGCGACCGGCTGTCCACCTTCGGCAATCCGGGGAGAGACGGCATGGCCGTACTGATCCTGCCGTGACCGGCTCACTCAGGAGATAGATCGTGTCAAATGTATACTCCCGTCGCGGCGCCAATCCCGCCCCGCTGCCCTTTGCGATCCGGCTGTCGGATGGCCGGCTGCGCACCGATCCCACCACCTTCACGCCGGCGGAGATCGCCGACGCCGGCTATGTCGCGGCACCGGACCCGCCGGACTATGATCCGGCGACGCAGCACGCCCCATCCTGGACAGGCACCGCTTGGGCTCTGACCGACAAGACGCCGGAGGATCTGGTGGCAGAGCTGGCGGCGGCCAAAGCCGCTCGCAAGGAGGCTCTGGCCGAGCAGCGGTGGACGGTCGAGTGCGGCGGCATCACGGTAGGCGGGACGCGCATCGCGACCGATGATCGCTCCAAGCTCCTGCTCAACGGCAAGTATCGGGTGGCCGAGAAGTCTCCGGATGCTGGGCACCGCTGGAAGAGCGAGGATGGGACCGAGCTTGTTCTGACGAGCGCGCAGGTGATCGCCATCGGGGATGCCGTCGCGGATCACGTCCAGGCGTGCTTCGACCGAGAGCTGGACCTGATCGCCGCCATCGATGCCGCGACGACCGTGCAGGCTGTGGCCGCTGTGGCGATCGAGACCGGCTGGCCCTGAGCATCACCGCCAGTGGAGCCCGATTGTGACCCAGCCCCTCATTTGGCAGCTTTCGCACCGGAGCCGCTTTTCCAGTTGGCGCACGTTGATCTCCGGGCCGGCGCTGGCCAGCAGCGCGATCACCTCTATTCTCGCTGAGTGCCTGCAAGCCTGGCATGTCACCTCAACATCGGCCAATGGCCGAATGAGGTCGCGCACCCGCAGTGCGTAGAATGGGATGAGGCTGCGGCCCGCCGGCATGCATATTCTCGTTTTGTTCGCATCCGGAAGGGACAGTGGTTTTCGGCGCTCATGGTGTCAAGCTCGCTCCATCAATCCATCTGTCGCGGCCAGTCAAACCAAGCGCCGCGCTACATCGTCGAGGCGGACCCGGCGACGCTGCGCCGGCACCCGGAGCTCGACCCCCTCCTGGAGGCCGACGACCGCATCCACGTGCCGAAGCGGCCGTCGACCGTCACCGTCACCGGCGAGGTGCTGGCGGCGGCGACGCTCCAGTTCGTCGAGGGCAAGGCGCCGGAGGCGTACCTGCACGAGGCCGGCGGCGTCACGCGCTACGCCGACGAGGACCGGAGCTTCCTGATCCTGCCCAACGGCACCGCCCGGCCGCTGGCCCTGTCGTCGTGGAACCACACGATCGCCGCCGTCCCGCCGGGCACCACGCTGGTCGTGCCGCGCGACCCCAAGCCGTTCGAACTGCTGGGGATCGCCAAGGAGGTCGGGCCGCTGCTGGGCAATCTGGCGTTGATCGCCGCCTCGATCGCGGTGGTCGGGCGATGACCCGGCCGCTGCTCTCCGTCGTCACCGTGGTCCGCAACGACCGCGCCGGCCTGGCGGCGACCGCCGCCTCCTTGCGCGCCCAGCGCTGGCGCGGCTTCGAATGGCTGGTCGCCGACGGGGCGTCCGCCGACGGGACCGCCCAATGGCTGGCCGCCCACGCCGCGGACACGGCGTGGTGGCGGTCCGCCGCCGACGCCGGACCGTACGACGCCATGAACGCCGGGCTGGCGGCGGCCCGCGGCGACTGGGTCCTGTTCCTCAACGCCGGCGACACGCTGGCGGCGCCGGACACCCTGCGCCGTGTGGCCGCGGCACTCGACGCCGCGCCCCACGCCGATTTCCTCTACGCCGACGCGCTGGAACGCCTCCACGACGGCCGTATCCGTCGCAAGCCGGCCCGTTCGCACCGGCTCGCCGCGTTCGGCATGTTCACGCATCACCAGGCCATGCTCTACCGCCACCGGCTCGTCGCCCGCCTGCGCTTCGACACCCGCTGGACGATTGGCGCCGACTATGCGTTCACCCTGCACGCGCTGCGACGGGCACGCCGAGTCGAGCGTCTCCACTTTCCCCTCTGCGTCTTCGCCGGCGGCGGGCTGTCGCAGCGCCATGCCGCCGCCGGACGCGCCGATCAGGCCGCCATCCGGCGCGAGGTGTTGGGCTCCTCCCGTGCTTTTTGCCTGGGCATCTCGTTGTTGCAATGGGCAGCATTGATCCTGCGTCGTCGCTTCGCGCGGGTGTACGAGACACTTCGGTTCGGCAGCGCCGAAATTTAGTTGCTTTTGCAAAGCACGCCCTCGTGACCACGGAAACAACCGTTGATGCTGTCGAAAAGTTGCATCAAATTTGGTTTTTGAGCCAACAGTCCGGACCGCCGCGCGCCGCCGTCCAGCCAACGCCCGAGGCCCACCATGAGCGCATCCAGACCGAAACTTGCCGCTGCTCACACCTTGTCCCGCCGGGGCGAGGGCCCGAACCCCATCGACGTTCACGTCGGCGCCCGTCTGCGGTTGCGGCGAACCCTTCTCGGGCTCAGCCAGGAGAAGCTCGGCGAGGCGGTCGGCATCACCTTCCAGCAGTTGCAGAAGTACGAACGCGGCTCCAACCGCATCAGCGCCAGCCGCCTCTTCAATCTGGCGCAGGTGCTGAACGTGCCGGTGAGCTTCTTCTTCGACGACATGGGGCCGGGGGACGAGGTCGACAGCGCCGTCCCGCAACCGACGGAGACCGACGAGTTCGAGTCCATGGCGAAACGCGAAACGCTGGAGCTGGTGCGTGCCTATTACCGCATCGGCGACCCGTCCGTGCGCCGGCGCACCTTCGACCTCGTCAAGGCGCTGGGGGGTGAACTGCGTGAGCCGGCCGGAACCGAGGCCGACGCCGTCGCGGCGGACTGACGGCCGCTCAGCGCTCCCGCCGGACCGCCGCCTGACGGCGCGCCCGCATCTTGACGTCGACCTGCCAGTAATAGAAGGCGCGGGCCAGCGCGTGGTGGAGGCCGGCCATGCCGTCGAGGAGCCCCAGCCGCAGCACGTAGGCGTGCAGGAACACGGCAAGCGGGCGCAGCGGCAATCGGGCGAACAGCCGCTTCAGCCGGCGGCGGCCGCGGCTCTCCCGCATGATCAGCGCAGCCATCCGGCCGTCGCCGCGCAGGGCAGCCTCCCAATCGGAATAGCGGTTGTGACGCTCGAACCACGCCGACAGGGGCTTGTCGTCGGCGTGCCAGAGGGCTGCCCGCAGCCGCCCGACGGTGCCCTGCACCACCGGCTGGTAATGCCCTTCCACCTCGCCCATCGCCACGACGTCGAGGTCGTCCACCGCGGGAAAGGCGGCGCGGCGCCGGTCGAGCAGGGCCAGCTTGCGGTTGACCGCGCCGAAGCGCAGGCGGCGGCCGAGGAACACCGGCCGGCCGGTCACGAAATAGCCGTCATGGCGCGGGCCGGCCGCCATGACGGCGGCGATCTCCGTCACCAGCGCGTCGGTGAGCCGTTCGTCGGCGTCGACGAACAGCACCCAGTCCGCGGCGAAGGGCAGATGGTCGAGGCACCACTGCTTCTTGCGGGGGTGGCGGCCGTCCCAGCGGAAGGGCACGACGGTGGCGCCGCGGGCGGCGGCGATGGCGGGGGTGCCGTCGCTGCTGTCGGAATCGACGACGAACACCTGGAGAAAGGAGCGCAGCGGGGCCAGGCAGGCCGGCAGGTTGGCCGCCTCGTTGCGCGTCATCACGACGACGCTGACCGGGATCGGCCCGCTCACGATCCGCCCGGCCCGCCGTCCTGGCGGCCCGGCCGCGCGAAGGCGGCCCGCAGGTTGACCGTCAGCACGCCCAGGGCGACGCCGGCGGACAGCGCCGCCGTCAGCACCAGCAACGGATCGGGCCAGTCCGGCAGGCGCGCGGCGCTGGGCGGAGCGATGGGGTCGGCGGCGAACGGCAGGCCGATCTCGACGAGGAGCAGCACCCGCTCCTGCTCCGCCTTCAGCCCGTTGAGGGCGCTGCGCTGGTCGAGGTTGGTGACGCCGGCGGTGCGCCGCTCCAGATAGGCGATCTGGGCGGCGCTGCGCCGCGCCGCCTCGGCGCGCAGCTGGGCGTCGGCCGCCGCCGCCAGGCGGTGCAGGAGGTCGAGGGCGAACGCCCGGTCCTCGTGCCGCAGCGCCACCCGCCGCATCGGTCCGCCGTCGATCCGGTCGACCGTCACCAGACCTTGCAGGTGCCGCGCCACGACGACGGGATCCGGCTCGACCCAGTCGCTCCGGCCGGCCAGGGCCAGCAGCCACCGCCGCGCCGCGGGCACGGCGCCGGCCGGCGGCCGCCAGCGGCCGGCGCCGGCGTCCCAGCGCGCCGGGAACAGCCGGCGCGCCACCTCGGGATCGGCCATCAGCCGCTCGGCCACCGCCGGCGCGCCGAGCAGTTCGAGGAAGCGGGCGAAATCCGACAAGGTCTCCTCGCCGTTGCCCGGCTCGGCCAGACCGGCGGCGTCGACCCCGGTGAGCGGCATCCGCGCCCCCATGGCGGCGATGCCGGTGCGCGCCGTCGGGCCGAGCACCATGGTCGCCGTGTGCAGCGGCACCGTCAGGTTCAGCCACGCCAGCGCCAGGGCCACCGCCAACCCCGAGGTGGCGATCACGGTCGGCCACCCTGCGAGCAACGGACCGAGCAGCGCCCGCGCGTCCCCCGCCACGGCGATGCCGGCCGATGGACCGCGGCGCGCCACGTCCTGCGTCCACTCAGCCATGGCCGGCACTCCCGCCATGGGCCACGGCGCCGCGGGCGCGGCCACCCGGCCGGCGGACGGCGGCGGCGGCCAGGGAGTCGAAGCGGACGGCGGCGCGGTCGGCGTCCCATGCCGCGGCGGCGCGCCACGCCCGGCGGCCGTGCCGGGCCGTGAGAGCCGGATCGCCGGCGTAGCGCCGGACCGCGGCGGCGAGGCCGGCCCCGTCGCCCGGAGCCAGCACGGCGCCGCACCCCGCCTCTTGCACCGTGCGGGCCGCCTCGCTGCCGGGCGGCCCCAGGAACAGGCAGGGACGGCCGGCGGCCAGAACGCTCGCCACCTTGCAGGGGACCAGGAGGCCGGCAGCCCGCACGTCCATGGCCGCCAGGTGCAGGTCGGCGGCGGCCAGCGTCTCGGCGAGCCGCGCCGCCGGCTGGAACGGCAGCAGGCGCAGGTTCGGCAGAGCGCGCGCCGCCGCGGCCTCGGCCACCGCGGCATGGCCGCGCCCGTCGCCGATCACCAGGAATTCCGCCTCCGGCGTGCGGGCGGCCGCCTCGACGACGGCCGCGAGGGGATGCGCCAGGCCGATGTTGCCGCAGTAGGCAACGGCGAACCGGTCCCCCAGGCCGAGACGGCGGCGCAGGGGATTGCCGGTCCGCGGCTGCGGCCGGACCCGCGGATCGGCCCAGTTGGGCAGGACGGCGAGGCGCCGCGGTTCCACGCCGAGTCCCGCCAGCCGCGCCGCCATGCACCGGCCGATGGCGACGACGCCGGCGTGGCGACGCAGGGCCCGCGCCATGGCCGTTTCCGCAGCGGCCAGGAGCGGCCCCGGCACGTCGACGCCGAGCACCGGCAGCAGGGCCGGGAACAGGTCGTGGCACCAGTGCAGCGCCGCCCCGCCGTGGCGCGCCGCCAGCAGCGGCCCGGCGAGCGCCAGCAGCGGCGGGTCGGTCATGGTGACGACCACGTCGTGCCGCGGCAGGGTCAGGCCGCACGCCGTCAGGCGGGTGAGCGCCGCGGCATAACCGCGCGCCCCCGCCGTGCCGCCGCCCGTCCCCGTCCGCACCACCGCGACGCCGTCCGGGGCCTCCGCCGGCCCGCGCCCATCCGCCAGCACGCTCACGCGCCAGCCGGCGGCGGCCAAGCGGCCGGCCAAGTCGGCGAGGCAGCGCCCGGTCGCGCCGCGATCGGGTGGAAAGACACGGTTGATGAACAGAATGGACGGAGAGTCCGGCATGACCAGGCTCCGCGCACACGGGCATCACACGCAAGTATGCACAACCTCCCATGATCATTCCAGTCCCACGGGCCGCCGATCGCGACCCTCGACCTCGGCCGCCAACACCAGAAGGGTCATCAGAAGCCCGCAGTCCAGGTACTTGAAGGAGGTGTGCAGACCCAGGGACACCGCGAGCGGCGGCAGCACGGCCGCGGCGAGCGGCGGGTCGACCCGCAGCAGGCGCCGGACCGACGGCGCAAGGCTCGCCAGCCAGCCGGCCAGCGCGGCCACGCCCACCAGCCCGGCCTTCAGCAACGCGTAGCTCGCCAGCGTGTGGGTGTAGGGCACCCGCCAACCGCCGACCGCCGGATTGCTCAGCCGCGCGCCCCACCCCTCGCCCACCAGCAGGGACACCGGGCTGCGCGCCACCAGCTCCAGCACGGCCAGCGCCTCGCCGCCACGCGCATTGAGGCCGGCGGCCCGGCTCTTCTCCAGCGCCTGCCGGACGGCACCGAGCAGCAGGTCGTCGAGCGCCCAGACGACGGCCGTCGCCACCGCCAGCAGCGCCGCCAGCAGCCGCGGTGCCCGAGGCGCCCACCACAGGGCGACGCCGACCAGCGCCGCCACCGCCAAGCCCAGAGCCATGCGGTGGACGGCACCGGCCAGCGCCGCCAGGCAGAGCGCTCCCGCCGCCGCCAGCGCCGGCGCCATCAGCCGCTGCCACGGCGCGCCGTGCGCCAGCCACGCCAGGGCCATGGACGGCAGGGCCACCGCCGCGAACAGCACGGACGGCGCGTTGAGGAGATAGGCGTCGCCCTCCGGCATGGCCCGCGTCCCGACGGCGCCGAACCCCCACTCCATCTCGTGCCACCAGCGCAGGGCGAAGAGCACCCCGGCGGCGGCCAGGCCACCGCCCAGCATCGGCACCGCACGGGTCCGCAGCGGGCGCAGCCGCGGCACCAGCACGGCCGGCAGGAACAGAAACAGCACCGGCACGACGTCGCGCACCATCTGGCGCGCCTCCCAGCCCATCGCCGCGCCGCGCACCAGGGGCGGCCACAGCAGCGCGGCCAGGGCCGTCACCGCCACCGCCTCCCACGGCGCGCACGCTGCCCGGTGCAGCCCATGCCCCGTGACGACGGACAGGGGCCGCCGCGCGCCGACGGCGAGCAGCAGCGCCAGCGCCACCGCCGCCTCCGCCGCACCCACCGTGGCCGGCGCCGGCCTGCCGAACAGGCCGTAGAGCAGCAGCGCGCCGAGCAGGGCGAGGGCGTGCATCGGCGGCGTCCCCCGTGACGAACGGCTCCCCGGCAGGGTAGCAGGCGGCAGCACCCCTTGGAACGGAGCAACGGACAGGCTATTCCACCATTCCTACCGCACGGAGTGGAGCATGGGACGGAACGTCGAAGAGATCGGACTGCCGGGCACCCGGCTGGGGACGCGGCGCACGCTGACGGTGCACCGCTTCGGGCGCCCCGGCGCACGGCCGAAGGCCTACGTGCAGGCCGGCCTGCACGCCGACGAGATCCCCGGCATGCTGGTCGCCCACCACCTGATGCGCCGACTCGACGCGGCGCAGGCGGACGGCGCGCTGCTCGGCGAGGTGCTGGTGGTGCCCGTCGCCAACCCGGTCGGCCTGGCCCAGGTGGTGGCCGGTTCGCCGGTCGGGCGCTACGCCCTCGACGGCGACGGCAACTTCAACCGCGGCTTCGCCGATCTCGCCCCGGCCGCCGAGGAGCGCCTGCGCGGCGCTCTGGGCTCCGACGCCGGAGCCAACGTCGTCCGTGTCCGCGACGCTCTGCGCCACGCCCACGCGGCGCTCGCCCCGCACCCCGACGCCGGGGAGGTGGCGGCGCTGCGCCACACGCTGCTGGGCCTGGCGCTGGACGCCGACCTGGTGTTCGACCTGCACTGCGACATGGAGGCGGTGCCGCACGTCTACACCGGCGAGGCGCTGTGGCCCGCCGCCGCCGCCCTCGCCGCCGAGCTGGGGGCGCAGGCCGTGCTGCTGGCCCGCGAGTCCGGCGGCGTCCCGTTCGACGAGGCGTGCGCCGCGCCCTGGTGGAGCTTGGCCGAACGGCTGGGGACGGACGGCCCCGTCCCGCCGGCCTGCCTCGCCGCCACCGTGGAGCTGCGCGGCAAGGCCGACGTGGACGATTCCCTGGCGGCCGCCGACGCCGCGGCCCTGCTGCGGGTGCTGATGCGCCACGGCGTGGTGGCCGGCGATCCCGGGCCGCTGCGGGCGCCGCGCTGCGCCGCCACGCCGCTGAGCGGCCTCGACCGGCTGGTGGCCCCGGTGTCGGGGGTGATCTGCTTCCGCAAGGAGCCGGGAGACCCGGTACGAACCGGCGAGGTGGTGGCCGAGATCGTCGACCCGACGGCGGCCGACCCGACCGCGGCGCGCACGCCGCTGGCGGCGCGCACCGACGGCGTCCTGATGGCCCGCTCCAACCTCCGCTTCGCCGGTCGCGGCGACCTCGTCGCCTCGATCGCCGGGGCCGAGCCGCTGGCGCGGCGCGGCCACGGCCTGCTGTTCGACTGACCGCCCGCGGGAGACCGTGGCTCAGCCGTGGCTGGCCAGCACGGTCTCCACGTCGCCGCCGCTGCCGCGGCCGGGCAGCACGGCGTTGAGCAGGACGCCGATGATCGCCGACAGCGCCATGGACGAGACGACGAACCCCTCGGCGAAGCGCAGCTCGGCCCCGCCGATGCCGATCACCAGGATGGTCGAGGCGATCAGCAGGTTGCGCTTGTTGCCGAGGTCCACCTTGCCCTCGATCAGCGTGCGGATGCCCGAGGAGGCGATGACGCCGAACAGCGCGATCGACACGCCGCCCATCACCGCCGTCGGGATGGTCTGCAGGAAGGCGCTGAGCACGCCGACGAATCCAAGCACGATGGCGCACACGGCGGCCCCGGCGATCACCCAGGCGCTGAAGACGCGGGTGATCGCCATGACGCCGATGTTCTCGCCGTAGGTGGTGTTGGGCGGGCCGCCGACGAGCGCCGCGAGGCTGGTCGCCAGCCCGTCGCCCAGCAGCGTGCGGTGCAGGCCGGGCGAGGCCAGGAAGTTGCGGCCGACGACGCGGCTCAGCACGATCTGGTCGCCGATGTGCTCGGCTATGGTGACCAGCGCCACCGGGGCGACGATCAGGATGACCGCCAGCGGCGAGGCGCCCTCGCTCATGCCGGAGAAGAACAGGGCGAAGTCGGGGACCCGCAGCAGCGGCGCCTGGGTGACCGGCGAGACGTCGACCATGCCGGCCAGGGCGGCGCCGAGATAGCCGGTGAGGATGCCGAGGAGGATCGGCACCACGGTGAAGAATCCGCGCAGCACCAGCGAGTAGAAGAAGATCGCCCCCAGCGTGAACAGCGCCACCAGGAACTGCGCCAGGTCGTAGGGCCCGCCGGCCGCCGTGCCGGTCGCCATCTTCACCGCCACCCCGGCCAGCCCGAGGCCGATGACGACGATCACCGGCCCCACCACCACCGGCGGCAGCAGGTTGAACAGCCAGCGCACGCCGAACGCCTTGATCAGCCCGGCCACCGCCACGTAGACCAGCCCGGCGACGAAGGCGCCGAGCAGCGCCCCGCCCGGGCCGCCCACCGCCGAGGCGGCGACGATCGGCCCGATGAAGGCGAAGGAGGAGCCGAGATAGGCCGGCACCTTGAAGTTCGTGCAGGCAAGATAGACCAGCGTGCCGACGCCGCTGCTCACCAGCGCCACCGCCGGATTCAGCCCGGTGAGGATCGGCACCAGCACCGTCGCCCCGAACATGGCGAAGAGATGCTGCACGCTGAGCAGCACCAGGGTTCCGGGCGCCGGACGCTCGTGCACGTCCAGCACCCGATCGCGAGCGGCGGTCATGGTGTCTCCCCTGTCCCTGTCGTCGGTCGTTTGCGAGAGCCCTACCCGCTTCCGCCCGGCGCGTCAAACGCCGCGCGGGGTTTGCCCCCGGCCCGCGCCTGCGCTATTGAGGCCCATCCATCACGGAGGTTGTTGCACCCATGACCGATTGCCCCTGCGGTTCCGGCCGGGCCCTCGACGCCTGCTGCGGCCCCTACCTGTCGGGCGCGGCGCCGGCGCCGACGGCGGAAGCGCTGATGCGCTCGCGTTATTCCGCCTTCGCCACCGGCAACATCGACTATCTCGAGGACACGCTGCTGCCCGAGACGCGCGCCGACTTCGACCGGGCGCAGATCGCCGAGTGGGCCCAGAACAGCGAGTGGACGGGCCTCGAGGTGCGCTCCGTCGCCGACGGCGGCGAGGCCGATTCGGAAGGCGTGGTCGAGTTCGTCGCCCGCTTCCGCATGCAGGGCAAGGACTACGTCCACCACGAGACCGGCCGCTTCGCCAAGCGCGACGGCCGCTGGTGGTACGTGGACGGCGTCATGGGCCAGCGCCCGCGCAGCGCGCCCAAGGTCGGCCGCAACGATCCCTGCCCCTGCGGCAGCGGCAAGAAGTACAAGAAATGCTGCGGGGCGGCGGCCTGAGTCCACCGCCCGCCCCCCTTCCCGAAGCCCGGCCCCTCCCGCGAGGGGCCGGGCTTCGTCGTTTCGGGGCGGCCGCGGCGCGACCAAACGTCGCGCGGCGCTGTTGAGGCGGGGACCGGCGGGCCACATCGGAAGAGGCCGGGCCGCAGGGCGGCGGGCACGCCGACCGCCATCCGCCGATCCCGACCGAGGAGGCGCCCATGCCGTTTCGACAGGACCGCAGGCTCTGGATGTGGGCGGAGGCGGTCGAGCTGTTCGACCGGGCCGAACGGCTGCAGCGCCAGTTCTTCCGGCCGGCGACGCCGGGCACCGGCCGTGCCGCCTGGGTGCCGCCCGTCGATCTCTACGAGACCGACGACGAGGTCGTCGTCGTCGTCGCCCTGCCCGGCGTGGCGCCGCACCGGCTCGAGGTGGCGGTGGCCGACGGCGTGCTGCTGGTGGCGGGGGAGCGGCCGCTGCCGTGCGGCGGAGCCTGCGCCATCCACCGCCTGGAAATCCCCCACGGCCGGTTCGAACGACGGGTCGAGCTGCCGTCCGGCGCCTTCGAGGTGACCCGCCGCGACCTCGCCGACGGCTGCCTCGTCCTCGCACTGCGCAAGCTCGGCTGAGGGAGAGCCCACCATGAGCGACCGTCCCGACACGCCCGACACCGCCGACCGCACCCCCGACCTGCCGGCCGACGTGATGCCGATCGTCCCGGCCCGCAACCTCGTGCTGTTCCCGGCCCTGGTCACGCCGCTCACCGTCGGCCGCCAGCGGTCGATCGCCGCCGCCATGGCGGCGGCCCGCGGCGAACGGCCACTCGGCGTCGTGCTGCAGCGCGACCCCGCGGTGGACGACCCGACCGGCGCCGAACTGCACGAGGTCGGCACGGTGGCGAACGTGCTGCGCTACATGACCGCGTCGCCGACCGAGCATCACCTGGTCTGCCAGGGCGTGTCGCGCTTCCGCGTCGTCGAATGGGTCGGCGGCCATCCCTTCATGGCCGCCCGCGTCGAGCGCATCCCCGAGGAGGAGCCGGACACGCCGGAGGTCCGTGCCCATTTCCTAAACCTGCGCAATCTGGCGCTGGAGGCGCTCAACCTGCTGCCGGAGGCGCCGAAGGAGCTGCTGGCCGCCGTCCAGCGGATCGAGAGCGCCAGCGAACTGGCCGACATGACGGCCGCCTACATGGATCTGAAGGCGGCCGAAAAGCAGGAGATCCTGGAGACCTTCGACCTCACCGCGCGGCTCGACCGGGTGGCGCGGCTGCTCGCCGGCCGGCTGGAGGTGCTGCGCCTGACCCGCGACATCCGCGAGCGCACCCGCGAGTCGATCGACGAGCGCCAGCGCGAATACATGCTGCGCGAACAGCTCCGCACGATCCAGAAGGAACTCGGCGAGGGCGACGAGGCCCGCCAGGCCGAGATCGCCGAGCTGCGCGAGGCCCTGGACCGGGCGGGCATGCCGCCCGATGCGCGCGAGCAGGCGGACAAGGAGCTGCGCCGGCTGGAGCGCATGCCGGACACGGCGGCCGAGTACTCGATGATCCGCACCTATCTCGACTGGTTGACCGAACTGCCGTGGTCGCGGCTGTCGGAAGGGACCATCGACGTCGGCGAGGCCCGCCGCATCCTCGACGAGGACCATTTCGGGCTGGAGACGGTGAAGCGCCGCATCCTGGAGTTCCTCGCCGTGCGCAAGCTGAACCCGGAGGGGCGCAGCCCGATCCTGTGCTTCGTCGGCCCGCCGGGCGTGGGCAAGACGTCGCTGGGGCAGTCCATCGCCCGGGCGACCGGACGCGCCTTCGCCCGGGTGGCGCTGGGCGGCGTGCACGACGAGTCGGAGATCCGCGGCCACCGCCGCACCTACGTCGGCGCCCTGCCCGGCACCATCGTCCAGAGCATCCGCAAGGCCGGCACGCGCGACTGCGTGATGATGCTGGACGAAGTGGACAAGCTGGGCCAGGGGTTCCACGGCGATCCCTCGGCGGCGCTGCTGGAGGTGCTGGACCCCGAGCAGAACGGCACCTTCCGCGACGCCTATCTCGGCGTTCCGTTCGACCTGTCGCGGGTGATGTTCATCGCCACCGCCAACGTCCTCGACACCATCCCCGGCCCCCTGCGCGACCGCCTGGAGATCATCGAACTGGCCGGCTACACCGAGGACGAGAAGCTGGAGATCGCCCGGCGCTACCTGGTGCCGCGGCAGATCGCCGCCAACGGGCTGACGCCGGAGCGGATCGACATCCCCGACGAGACGCTGCGCGCCATCATCCGCGACCACACCCGCGAGGCCGGCAACCGCAACCTGGAACGGCGGATCGGCGCGGTGTGCCGCGCCGTCGCCATGCGCGTCGCCGAGGGCCGGGCCGAGCGGGTGCGGGTCGACGCCGACGAACTGCGGGCCATCCTCGGACCGCCGCGCTACGAGAACGAGGTGGCGATGCGCACGGCGGTGCCGGGCGTGGCGACCGGCCTGGCCTGGACGCCGGTGGGCGGCGACATCCTGTTCATCGAGGCGACCCGCTTCCCCGGTTCCGGCCGGCTGATCCTGACCGGCCAGCTCGGCGACGTCATGAAGGAAAGCGCCCAGGCGGCACTCAGCCTGGTCAAGACGCGGGCGGAGGAGCTGGGCGTCGCGGCCGAGACGCTGGAGAAGAGCGACGTCCACGTCCACGTCCCGGCCGGCGCCATCCCCAAGGACGGGCCGTCGGCCGGGGTGGCGATGTTCATGGCCCTGGTGTCGCTGCTGACCGGCCGCTGCATCCGCTCCGACACGGCGATGACCGGCGAGATCAGCCTGCGCGGGCTGGTCCTGCCGGTGGGCGGCATCAAGGAGAAGGTGGTGGCCGCCCAGCGCGCCGGCCTGCGCACGGTGATGCTGCCGGCGCGCAACCGCCGCGACTGGGACGACATCCCCGCCGCCGCCCGCGACCGCCTGGACTTCGTCTGGCTGGAGCGGGTCGACGAGGCCGTCGCGGCGGCGCTGGAGCCGCCGGCGGCGGAGCGGGGCAAGCGGCGGGCGGGGTGACGGGCCGACGGCCCGCCCCGGTCACCGCGGCCCGAGGACCATGATCATCTGGCGGCCTTCCAGCTTGGGCATCTGCTCGACCTTGGCCAGCCCGTCGAGGTGGTCGCGCACCCGCATCAGCACGTTCATGCCGATGTCCTGGTGCGCCATCTCGCGCCCGCGGAAGCGCATGGTCACCTTGACCTTGTCGCCCTCCTCCAGGAAACGCGTCGCCGCCCGCATCTTCACGTCGTAGTCGTGATCGTCGATGTTCGGGCGCATCTTGACCTCTTTGAGCTCGATGGTCTTCTGCCGCTTGCGCGCCTCGTTGGCCTTCTTCTGCTCCTCGAACTTGAACTTGCCGTAGTCGAGGATCTTGCAGACCGGCGGCTCCGCCTGGGGCGCCACCTCGACGAGGTCGAGCTCGGCGTCGGCGGCGGCGTCGAACGCCTCGCGCAGCGGCACGACGCCGATCATCGCGCCGTCGGCACCGACGAGGCGCACCATGCGCGCCGTGATCTCCCGGTTGAGTCGCGGGCCTTCGCGGACCGGGTCCTTGTCGTAGAGCTTGGCTATGTCACCCTCCTGTGTCGATGTCACCTGTGTCGACGGTGCCTGCGTCGATGCCGTCGGCGGTCCCGGGCGCGCCATGGCGGCCCAGGGAGAAATGGCGCCGCACCGCGCGGCAGGCGTCGCTGCCCGCGGTGAACTCGCGGCACACCAGCGGCCGGTCGGCGTAGACGCGGCACCATACGCCCTCGCCGATCACCCCCGCCAGCGCCGCGCAGCGGTCGCCATCGCAGCGCATGCGGCCCGCCTCCGTGAGGTGGTCGGGAATGCCGTCGCCATCGTGCGGGCCGATGAAGGCCGGCCATTCCCAGGAGTACGCGCAACACGCCCCGCACGCCTCGCAGTCCGGGACCGCGTCCCCATCGGCTTCCGCCACCGCACCTCCCGCCGTCCGTTCCCCCCAACATGGGCATCCGGTCACAAAAAATCCATAGGACCGGCCCGCCGCCGGTCGTCGGCCATCGTCGGCCGTCTTCGGGCGCCCGCAGACCCCTCCGGGAAGATTCATTGGGGTTAACGGAGAAATCGCGATTGCCTCCGACGGCTTTTACATGCATCGTCATGGAGGCCGCTTCGACGTGAGGCGGCGATGTCAGCGTTTCATGGACCTTCGATGTACGATCGCCAGCCGCGCGGCGGTTTCCGCGCCTCTGCCCCCGAGATCACCCAGCGCAACGTGACCGCCACGGTGAAGTGGTACAACCCCGACAAGGGGTTCGGCTTCGTCACCCCGGAAGATGGATCGCCCGACGCGTTCCTGCACGCGTCCGCCGTCCAGTTCTCCGGCCACGATGCATTGCCCGAGGGCACGACTGTCGTGTGCGACCTGTCGCGCGGCCCCAAGGGCCCGCAGGTGGCCGCCCTCCACTCCGTCGACACCTCGACCGCGACCGGTGACCGTCCGCGCAGCGGCGGTGCCCGCAGCGGCGGCGGCTTCGGCGGCCAGCGCCGCAGCGGCGGCTGGGACGACAACAGCTACGGCTCCGACGCGGGCGGCGAGGTCGTCGACGGCACCGTGAAGTGGTTCAACGCCACCAAGGGCTTCGGCTTCATCGCCCCGGACAGCGGCGGCAAGGACGTGTTCGTCCACGTCAAGGCCATCGAGCGCTCCGGCCTCACCAGCCTGTCGGACGGCGAGCGCGTGCGCATCACCGTGCGCCAGGGCATGAAGGGTCCCGAGGCGGCGCGCGTCGAGCTCGCCTGATCCGACGGACACCCGACGGCTGCCGCGCGCCGGACCGGTCCGGCGGCGGTAGCGTTCGGCCGCACGGCGGAAGCCGGCGCAGTGTCCGCATGCTTGCGGTGTCCGCGTGTTTCGGCGGGGCGGCTTCGGCCGCCCCGTTTCGTTTCGAAACGGCGCAGATCGCCCTTGGCGCCCCACCCGAAAACGCCATCTAATGATTCGGGGACGGGATGGTTGGCGCCACCCCCGATCCCTGAACCCTCCGCGGACCCCGCGGCGGCACGAAAAGGCGTCCGGGGGAGGAGTCGAGCTGATCGGGCACTATGATCCGACGCTCGTTCTGCTGTCCGTCCTGCTGGCGGTCCAGGGGGCCTATGTCAGCCTCGTGCTCGCCCGCAACCTGGCGGCGGAGACGGGATTGCGGCGCCGGCTGACGCTGGCGGGGGCGGCGTTCGTCCTCGGCACCGGCATCTGGACGATGCACTTCGTCGGCATGCTGGCCCTCAAGCTCCCCGTCGCGATCCAGTACGACCCGCTGCTCACCCTGGTGTCGGCCCTGGCGGCGATCCTCGCGGTCGGCGTGTCGGTGGTGCTGGTCGCCTCCCGCCCCAGCGGGCCGTCGGGCGTGGCGCTGGCCTCGATCGCCATGGGGCTGGGCATCGCCACCATGCACTATCTCGGCATGGCGGCGATCAGCGTGCACGGCCACATGCACCACGACGCGGCGACCGTCGCCCTGTCCGTCGCGATCGCCGTCGTCGCCGCGTTCCTGTCGCTGTGGCTGACGTTCGGCAGCGGACGCAAGCCGCCCCTGGTCCTGGCCGCGGTCGCCATGGCGCTCGCCATCTCCGGCATGCACTACACCGCCATGTGGGCGGTCACCTTCTCCGCCCCACTCGACGCCGCGGGACCGCCGCCCGCCTCCCCGGCCCTGCCGGCGGAAGGTCTGGCCATGGTCGTCGCGGTGGTGGCGTTCCTCATCTCCTCGGCCTTCCTGCTGGCCCTCGTGCCGGAAGGACGGGCCGCCCCCGAGTCGGCCGGCGCCCGCCCGCTGCCGGCTCCCGTCGTGCCCCCGGCCGGCCCCGCGGCCGACGACCGCATCCCGGCGCTGCGCAACGGGGCGACCGTGCTGCTGCGGCCGAGCGCCATCCTCTACGTGTCGGCCGACGCCCACTACACGCATCTGTTCGACGGCACCGACACCTATTTCTGCAGCCTCTCCATCTCCGATCTCGAACGCCGCCTCGATCCGGCGCGGTTCCTGCGGGTCCAC
This sequence comes from Azospirillum sp. ST 5-10, assembly GCF_051225715.1. NCBI lineage: Bacteria > Pseudomonadati > Pseudomonadota > Alphaproteobacteria > Rhodospirillales > Azospirillaceae > Azospirillum > Azospirillum sp. ST 5-10. The sequence continues at coordinate 89,885 of NZ_JBPJSP010000023.1, read as the reverse complement.
CGCAGCCACATCGTCTGCAAGGCCGCCATCGCCGACTTCCGCCGTCTCGGCAGCCACGGCCTGGTGCGCCTGGCCTGCACGCCGCCCCGCGAGGTGCCGGTCAGCCGCGGCCGCATCCTGTCGGTGCAGCAGGCGCTGGGCGTCTGAGCCGGCGGAGCGGACGCCGCCCGGCGCGTCCGACGCCCTTGCCGGACGTGCCGCATGGGCGTACGCGTACACCCTGGGATGCCGTTCGTTCGTTCGTGCAGCCGGCCTGCCCGTTCGTGCAGCGGCGATCCCGGCCTCCTCCTCCCGGCGCGATAATCGGTGCAACAAGCAATGCGCCGACCCATCCAAACGGCGCGCCAGGAGGAGGAGGCAACAGGTGATCCCCGGACGATACGACTATCACCGGCCGGCGAGCGTGGCGGAGGCGGTCTCCCTGCTCGCCAGCCTCGGCGAGGACGCCCGCGTCCTGGCCGGCGGCCACAGCCTGATCCCGATGATGAAGCTGCGCCTCGCCCAGCCGACGGCGCTCGTCGACATCGCGCGCATTCCGGACCTCCGGACGATCCGCCGCGACGGCGACGCCCTGGTGGTCGGCGCCGCGGTGACGCAGCAGGAGCTGATCGCCTCCGACCTGCTGGCCGCAGCCTGCCCGATCCTCAGCGAGGCGGCGCAGACGATCGCCGATCCGCAGGTGCGCGCCTGCGGCACAGTGGGCGGGAACGTGGCCAACGGCGATCCCGGCAACGACCTCCCCGCGCTGATGCAGTGCCTGGATGCGACGTACACGGCGGTCGGCCCCGCCGGCACGCGCAGCCTGCCGGCCCGCACCTTCTACGAGGGGGCGTACGCCACCGCGCTCCGGCCCGGCGAGATCGTCACCGAGGTGCGCATCCCCACCCCGCCGGTCGGCCACGGCTGGGCCTACGAGAAGCTGAAGCGCAAGGTCGGCGACTACGCCACCGCGGCGGCGGCCGTCGTGCTCACCCGCTCCGGCGGCGCCATCGCCACGGCCGCGGTGGCGTTGACCAACCTCGGCGACACGCCCCTGTTCGCCGAGGCCGCCGGCGACGCCCTGGTCGGCACGGCCGGCGACGCGGCCGCCGCGGCCCGGGCGGCGGAGATCGCCGGCTCCGTGATGGCGCCGGCCAGCGACGGCCGCGGGCCGGCCGAGTACCGCACCGCCGCCGGCGCCGTCATCGTCCGCCGCGCCATCGCCAAGGCCCTGTCCCGCGCCGCCTGAGGAGGATTCCATGGCACGCCGCACCGTCACCCTGACCGTGAACCGCACGCCGGTCACCGCCGAGGTGGAGGACCGCCTCCTCCTCATCCACTTCCTGCGCGAAACCCTCAACCTCACCGGCCCGCACGTGGGCTGCGACACCAGCCATTGCGGCGCCTGCACCGTCGACCTGGACGGCCGCTCGGTGAAGGCCTGCACCGTGTTCGCGGTCCAGGCCGACGGCGCCGAGGTGCTCACCGTCGAGGGCATGGCCGCGGCCGACGGCACCCTGCACGCGCTGCAGACCGCCTTCCGCGAGGCGCACGGCCTGCAGTGCGGCTTCTGTACCCCCGGGATGATCACCCGGGCCTACCGGCTGCTGCAGGAGAACCCCGACCCGACGGACGAGGACATCCGCATGGGCATCGCCGGCAACCTCTGCCGCTGCACGGGCTACCAGAACATCGTCAAGGCGATCCGCCAGGCCGCCGACGCCCTCAACGCCGCCCACCAGCTGGAGGCCGCGGAATGAACGACATGACCGTGCCGCGCGAGGAGCGCGAGGCCAACCTCAAGGGCGTCGGCTGCGCCCGCCGCCGCGCCGAGGACGTCCGCTTCATCCAGGGCAAGGGCAACTACGTCGACGACGTCAAGCTGCCGGGCATGCTGCACGGCGACTTCGTGCGCAGCCCCTACGCCCACGCCCGCATCAAATCCATCGACGCCTCGGCGGCGCTCGCCCTGCCCGGCGTCAAGGCGGTGCTGACAGCGGCCGACCTCAAGCCGCTGAGCCTGCACTACATGCCGACCCTGGCCGGCGACGTGCAGGCGGTGCTGGCCGACGAGAAGGTGCTCTACCAGAACCAGGAGGTCGCCTTCGTGGTGGCCTCGGACCGCTACGTCGCCGCCGACGCGGTGGAGCTGGTCGAGGTGGAGTACGAGGAGCTGCCCGTCCTCGTCGATCCCTTCCGGGCGATGGCGGAGGACGCGCCGGTCCTGCGCGAGGACCTCGCCGGCAAGACCGAGGGCGCCCACGGCGCGCGCCGCCACCACAACCACATCTTCACCTGGGAGGTCGGCGACAAGGCCGGCACCGACGACGTCTTCGCCAAGGCCGCGGTGACGGTCAAGGAGCTGATCTCCTACCACCGCACCCACCCGAGCCCGCTGGAGACCTGCGCCGCCGTCGCCTCGATGGACAAGATCCGCGGCGAGCTGACCCTGTGGGGCACCTTCCAGGCGCCGCACGTCATCCGCACCGTCGCCTCCATCCTGTCCGGCATCCCCGAGCACAAGGTGCGGGTCATCGCCCCCGACATCGGCGGCGGCTTCGGCAACAAGGTCGGCGCCTATCCCGGCTACATCTGCGCCGTCGTCGCCTCCATCGTGCTGGGGGTGCCCGTCAAGTGGGTCGAGGACCGCATCGAGAACCTCTCCACCACCTCCTTCGCCCGCGACTACCACATGACGTGCGAGCTGGCGGCGACCGCGGACGGCAAGCTCCTGGGGCTGCGCGCCCACGTGCTGGCCGACCACGGCGCCTTCGACGCCTGCGCCGACCCCACCAAATTCCCGGCCGGCTTCTTCAACATCTGCACCGGCAGCTACGACATCCCGGTCGCCCACCTGGCGGTCGACGGCGTCTACACCAACAAGGCGCCGGGCGGGGTCGCCTACCGCTGCTCCTTCCGGGTGACCGAGGCCGCCTACATGATCGAGCGGGCCATGGACATCCTGGCCCAGCGCCTGGCCATGGACCCGGCCGAGCTGCGCATGAGGAACTTCATCCAGCCGGACCAGTTCCCCTACCAGTCCGCGCTGGGCTGGGAGTACGACAGCGGCAACTATCCCGCGGCCATGACCAAGGCGATGGAGGCGGTCGGCTACCGGGAGCTGCGGGCCGAGCAGAAGGCCCGCCTGGAGGCGTTCCGGCGCGGCGAGACGCGCGAGCTGATGGGCATCGGCATCTCCTTCTTCACCGAGATCGTCGGCGCCGGCCCCAGCCGCAACTGCGACATCCTCGGCGTGGGCATGTTCGACAGCGCCGAGATCCGCATCCACCCCACCGGCTCGGTGATCGCCCGCATGGGCACCAAGAGCCAGGGCCAGGGGCACGAGACCACCTACGCCCAGATCATCGCCACCGAACTCGGCATCGACGCCGACCTGATCGCCATCGAGGAGGGCGACACCTCCACCGCCCCCTACGGGCTCGGCACCTACGGCTCGCGCTCGACGCCGGTGGCCGGGGCGGCGACGGCGGTGGCGGCGCGCAAGGTCCGGGCCAAGGCGCAGATGATCGCCGCCCACCTGCTGGAGGTCGCCGACAACGACCTGGAGTGGGACGTCGACCGCTTCCGGGTCAAGGGCCTGCCGGAGAAGTTCAAGACCATGAAGGAGATCGCCTGGGCCGCCTACAACAAGCCGCCGCCCAACCTGGAGCCGGGGCTGGAGGCGACCAGCTACTACGACCCGCCGAACATGACCTACCCGTTCGGCGCCTACATCTGCGTCATGGACATCGACGTCGACACCGGCGTCGCCAAGGTGCGGCGCTTCTACGCGCTGGACGACTGCGGCACGCGGATCAACCCGATGATCATCGAGGGCCAGGTGCACGGCGGCCTGACCGAAGGCTTCGCCATCGCCATGGGGCAGGAGATCGCCTACGACGAGACCGGCAACGTGAAGAACGCCAGCTTCCTGGACTTCTTCATCCCGACCGCGGTGGAGACGCCGGTGTGGGAGACGGACTTCACCGTCACCCCCTCGCCCCACCACCCGATCGGCGCCAAGGGGGTCGGCGAAAGCCCCAACGTCGGCAGCGTGCCCTGTTTCTCCAACGCCGTGAACGACGCCTTCGCCCCCTTCGCCGTCGGCCACATCCAGATGCCCCACGACGCCTGGCGCATCTGGACCGCGGCCGAGACGGCGGGGCTGCATGGGTAGGGCAAGGTCGACGCGCCGGTCCCCCCTCCCGGCCTCCCCCCACTTCGCGGGGGGAGGAGAAAGGCCCTCCCCCGCGTCAGTGGGGGAGGGTTTGGGTGGGGGTCCGCCGCACCCACTCCCCACCCCCACCCCGGCACGCCCATGACCATCTCCCCCGACACCGTCGCCCAGGGCCTGCGGGCCGTCGGCTACATCGCCGACGACTCGCTGGCCATGGCGCTGGCGCTGATGGACCACCTCAAGCGGCCGCTGCTGCTGGAGGGCGAGGCCGGGGTCGGCAAGACCGAGGTCGCCAAGGCGCTCGCCGCCATCCACGGCGCCCCGCTGATCCGCCTGCAGTGCTACGAGGGGCTCGACGTCGCCGGCGCCCTCTACGAATGGAACTACCAGCGCCAGCTCATCGCCATCCGCGCCCACGAGGGCCGCGGCGCCGATGCCGACGCGGTGGAGCGGCACGTCTTCTCCGAGGAGTTCCTGCTGGAGCGGCCGCTGCTCGCGGCGATCCGCTCGGCGACGCCGGCGGTGCTGCTGATCGACGAGGTCGACCGCGCCGACGAGGCGTTCGAGGCCTTCCTGCTGGAGGTGCTGTCGGACTTCCAGGTCACCGTGCCCGAGCTCGGCACCATCGCCGCGCGCAGCGTGCCGCGGGTGGTGCTGACCTCCAACGGCACCCGCGAGCTGTCGGACGCGCTGCGCCGGCGCTGCCTCTACCACTGGATCGACTATCCCGACGAGGGGCGCGAGGCGCACATCCTCGCCGCCCGCCTGCCGGGGATCGACGCGGCGCTGGCCCACGCCGTCGCCCGCTTCGTCGCCCGCATCCGCCGCGAGGACCTGCGCAAGGTGCCGGGGGTCGCCGAGACCCTGGACTGGGCGGGCGCCCTGATGGGCCTCGGCATCGCCGACCTGCGGGCCGAGCCGGAGGCGCTGCACGCCACCCTGATGTGCCTGCTGAAGACACGCGAGGACCGCGCCGCGGTGGCGCCGGAGCTGGCGGCGAAGATCGCCGCCCGGACGGGGTGACGGCGATGGACGCCCCGCGCCGCCGTCTCGCCGGGTTCCTCGCCCTGCTGCGCCACAACGGCTTCCCCGTCGGTCCGGCGGAGGCGGCCGACGCGCTGCGCGCGATGGCCGCCCTCGACCTGTCGCGCCCGGCGCCGCTGCGCCAGGCCCTGCGCCACCTGCTGTGCGGGCGGCGCACGGAGTGGCAGCGCTTCGACGCCCTGTTCGACGCCCACTGGCTGGGCCTCGGCGTGCGCCAGGCGGTGCGGGTGACGGGCAGCCCGCCGCCCGGCGGCCGCGGCGTGCGGACGCTGATGGACCTTGCCGCTCCCCGGGGGACGCCGGACGGGATGCCCGACCGGGTCGAGCGCGGTCTCGGTGCCGAGGCGCCGGGCGGCGGCGGCCGGCGCGGCGGCGCGGCGGCGGCCGAGGCGGTGGAACGGCGCGACCTGCGCACCCTGCGCGATCCCGAGGAGCTGGCCCGCGCCCACGCGCTGGCCGAGCGGCTGGCCCGGCGCCTGCTGGCGACCCTGACCCGGCGGATGCGCCGCGCCCGCGAAGGCCGGGTCCTCGATCTGCGGGCGACCATCCGCCGCTCGGTCGGCCGCGGCGGCGAGCCCATCGACCGCCTGTTCCGCCGCCGCCGGCCGCAGCCGCTGGGCATCGTCCTGATCCTCGACGTGTCCGGCTCGATGGAGCCCTACACCGCCTTCTTCGTGCGCTTCATGCACGCGATGCTGCTGCACGTGCGCCGGGCCGAGGCGTTCGTCTTCCACACCCGGCTGATCCACGTCTCGCCGGCCCTGGCCGACCGCGATCCGGGGCGCGCCGTCGACCGGCTGTCGCTGATCGCCCGCGGCTGGTCGGGCGGCACGCGCATCGGCGCGTGCCTCGCCGCCTTCAACCGCGAGCACGCGCCGCGCGCCGTCGACGGGCGCACCGCGGTGATCCTCTTCTCCGACGGCTACGACACCGGCGAGCCGGAGCGGCTGGCCCGCGAGATGGCGGCCCTGCGCCGGCGCACCCGGCGCATCGTCTGGCTGAACCCGATGGCCGGCTGGCGCGGCTACGCCCCCGAGGCCGCCGGCATGCGGGCCGCCCTGCCCTACGTCGACCTGTTCGCTCCCGCCCACTCGCTCGACAGCCTGTCCGCCCTCGAACCCTATCTCGCGAGGATCTGAGCCATGCCGGCCGCCCCCCACGACGCCCACGCCTGGATCGCCGAGCTGACCGCCGCCGGCACGCCCTTCGTCGTCGCCACCGTGGTGCGCACCGTCGCCGCCACCGCCGCCAAGGCCGGGGCCAAGGCGGCGGTCACCGCCGACGGGACGATCCATGGCTGGGTCGGCGGCGGCTGCGCGCAAGGGGCGGTGCGCCGCGCCGCCGCCCAGTGCCTGGGCGACGGCCGGGCGCGCCTGATCTCGGTGGTACCGTCCGACGAGATCGAGGAGGCGCGCCGGCAGACCGGCCTGCTCCAGCCCGGGCGCGAGTACCACCGCAGCCACTGCCCGTCCGGCGGCACGCTCGACATCTTCCTGGAGCCCATGCTGCCGCGTCCGGTCCTGGTGGTGGCCGGCCTGTCGCCGGTCGGGCTGGCCGTCGCCGACCTGGCGCAGCGCACCGGCTTCGCCGTCGTCCTCGTCGCCGCCGGGGCGGAGGGCGACGCGCTGCCGCCCGGCACCCGCAGCATCGCCGGTTTCGCCGAGCTGCCGGCCAACGCCGAGCGCTGGGTGGTCGTCGCCACCCAGGGCCGCGGCGACCAGGAGCGGCTGAAGGAGGCGCTGCTGGCCGGCGAGCGCCACGTCGCCTTCGTGGCGAGCCGGGCCAAGTGGGCGGCGGTGCGCTCGTGGCTGGCCGAGGACGGGGTGCCGGCCGAGGCGCTCGACCGGGTCGCGGCGCCGGCCGGCCTCGACCTCGGCGCCATCACCCCGGAGGAGATCGCCCTGTCGATCCTCGCCGGAATCGTCCAGGAGCGCCGCCGCGGCGCCGCCCGGCGGACGGACGCCCCGTCCGCCGCCGCCTGACCCTCGACCATCCCGAGAAGGAGCACGCCGCCATGGACATGACCGGTGAAGAACGGATCGCCGCCCCGCGCGCGGCGGTCTACGCCGCCCTCAACGACCCGGAGATCCTGCGCCAGTGCATCCCCGGCTGCCAGAGCCTGGAGAAGACCTCCGACACCGCGATGACCGCCACCGTCCAGCTCGCCGTCGGCCCGGTGAAGGCGACGTTCAAAGGGGCGGTGACCCTGTCGGACCTCGACCCGCCGCACGGCTACACGATCCGCGGCGAGGGCAAGGGCGGCCCGGCCGGCCACGCCAAGGGCGGCGCCACCGTCACCCTGGAGGAGGCCGAGGGCGGTGCGGTCACCGTGCTGCGCTACGCCGTGAAGGCCGACGTCGGCGGCAAGCTGGCGCAGCTCGGCGGGCGGCTGATCGATTCCACGGCGCGCAAGCTGGCCGGCGAGTTCTTCACCCGCTTCGGCGCGCTGGTCGGCCGCGAGCCGGACGCTGGCGGGGAGGCACCGGCGGCCGGCGGCCCCACCGCGGTCGCCGCCGCGACGCCCTCGGGACGGACGACCGCCGGCACCCTGTGGAACCCGCGGATGCTGGCGGTCTCCGCCGGCGGCGTGCTGCTGCTGCTGTTCGCCGCCCTGCTCCTGTCACGGTAGGCGGCGGATGCCGGGTTACGGCGTGGCGACGTGCCAGGTGTTGTTCAGGAAGCCGTCGCCGGTGATGTCGCCGGGCCTCTTGTCGTTCTTCCAGGTGTAGAGCGGGCGGCCCTTGTAGGCCCACTGGGCCGTGCCGTCGCCGCGGGCGACGACGGTGTAGTCGCCGCCGCCGGACGCGCCGGGTGCGGCGAGCAGGGGCGGCCAGTTCGCCGCGCAGGGACCGGAACAGGCGGACTGCCCGCCGGTGTCCTTGTCGAACACGTAGAGGGTCATGCCCTCGGCGTCGACCAGCGTCTTGCCCTTGGCGGTGTCGCCGATCCTTGCCGGAGCGTCGGCGGCGAACGCCGTGGCGGCGAAGAGGAGGGCGGCGGCGAGCAACGGATGGGTGATGGCGTGCATGGTTCGTCTCCTTCGGCCGACATCGGCCGAAGGAGTGACGCCGGCGGGCGCCGGATATTCCCGACGCCGGCAAATTTCGCCGGTCCCGCTCACCCGAGTTGGCGGCGCACGGTGTCGGCAATCGGGTGGAGCACCGCCGCCGCGGGCGGGCCGACGAGGCTGTAGCCGATCCCGTCCGCGGACCAGGCGAAGCCGGTCAGCGATCCGCGCGTGTGCTGCGCCATCGGCGTGTCGCGGTCGCTCGCCATGGGGCGCACCAGCATCACCAGACGGGTGCCGCGGTCGTCGTCGTACATGAAGAGGACGGCCGGCCCATGCGGCGTCGCCACCAGGCGCCCGCCCATGAAGCGGTAGCCCGCCGCCGACAGGTCGGGGACGCTCACCGGCCGCCGCAGACGGTGCGACGCCCAGGCCACCAGTTCGGCCCGCTCGGCGTCGCGGAGCTCGACCGGGCGGGAGCGGTCGGGCACGTAGACGCGGTAGCTGTCCGCCGCCTCGGCGGCCAGCGCCGCGATGCCTTCCCGCGGCGGGCCGAGCGCGGTGTTCAGCGACCAGCCGCCGATGCCGCCGGCGACCAGCAGAAGCACCGCGGCGGCCGCCTGGCGCCACCACGCCAGACGCGCCCGCCGCGCGTCGACCAGCCGGGCGAGGTTGAGCTCCGGCGGGACCGGTTCCTCGGCCACGGGGGCGAGCATCGCCCTGAGGTCGTCGCGCTGCGCCCGGTAGAGCGCCACCCGCCGGGCCACCTCGGGATGGCAGTCCAGGTAGGCCTCGACGTCGGCCTGCCGCCGGGCCTCGAGCGCCCCGTCGACGTAGGCGTGGAGATCGTCCTCGGAGATCGGCGGCACGCTCATTTGACACTCCGCAAAGGCGCGCCCTTGGGGACGCGCGTCTCGCCGTCGTCCTCGACGGCCCGCAACAGCTTCTCGCGCGCCCGTGCCAGGCGCGACATGACGGTGCCGATGGGGATGCCGAGCACCGTCGCCACCTCGGCGTAGGACAGATCCTCCACCGACACCAGCAGGAGGACGCTGCGCTGCTCCTCCGGCAGGGTGGCGAGCGCCCGGCCCAGATCGCGGTAGCGCAGCGCCGCCTCCTGGGTCGGCGGCCGCCCGAGCAGGGCCTCGTCGGCGTCGTCGACCGCCACCTCCTCGCGGCGGCGCCGGATGTCGCGCCGCCGGTTGGCCGCGAGGTTGTGGAGGATCGCGAACATCCAGGTGCGGACGCTGGCGTCGCGCCGCCACTGGTGCCAGCGGGAGATGACGCGCTCGAGGCAATCCTGGACGAGGTCGTCGGCCGCCGCGCGGTCCCGGGTCAGGGACCGCGCGTAGCGCCGCAGGGCCGGGATCACCGGCTCGATCAGCCGCATCATGTCGCTCATGATCGCCCTTCCGGCGGCACGGCGCGCGGAGCCCCGCCGGTCACCGGACCTGGACCTGGACCGGCGCCCTCGGCGCGTCGGCGGTTCCCGCGGCGATGACCAGGAAGCGGCTCGGCGCCCGGCCCTCGCCCTGCACGATCTGGCGGATCGGCCCGACGGCGTTGACGATGGCCGCCCCCGCCGGGTTGGTCATGAAGTCGGCGAGCGGCTGCAGCGGGCCGCTGCCGTCGGGCCGGTCCGCCAGGGCGAGCACGTAGGGCCGTGCCGGCTCCAGCCCGCTCACCGAGGCCTGCAGCACCTGCGACAGGCCCTGGTCGAAGAGGGTCACGCTGGTGGCCGGCGCCCCCGCCGCCGAGCCCTGGCCGGCCGGGGCCGCCAACTCGAAGCGCGCCGCCGCGCCGGCGGTGCCGAGCGGCTGCAGGTTCTGCCGCCCGTCGCCGTCGGGCACGGCGTCCGGGACGTAGGTGAGGGCCTGCGGCGCCTGCCCGATGGGAACGGTGGCGACGACGCTGTTGGAGGCGGTGTCGATCACGGCGAGCGCATCGTCGTTCTCCAGCCCGACGTAGATCCGGCTGCCGTCGCCGGACGGCCACAGGCCGTGCGGCAGCCGGCCGACGGGAATGGTCGCGACCGGCGCGAAGTCGTCGGTGCGGAACACCTTGACCTGGTTCAGCCCGCCCACCGTCACGTAGGCGAAGGTGCCGGAGGGCGTGCGCGCGATGTTGACGTGGTTGGTGATCGGCCCGGTGTCGAGCGTGCGCAGCACGCCGAACGGCGGCCGGGCGTCGAACACCATGGTCCGGCCCACGTCCTTCAGGGTCAGCCACACCTGGCCGCCGTCGGGCGTCGCCGCGATGTCGGGGCAGAACGGGCTCTCCTGCTTCACCCGGCCGACGATGGAATGGTCGGCGGTCGCGATCACCACGGTCTCCGGCGTGAAGGACGAGCACACGTAGCCGTAGCGGCCGTCCGGCGAGAAGATCTGCATGCCCGGTCCGGGAGGAACCGGGATGCGCGCCGTCTCGCGGTAGGTGGTGCCGTCGAGGACGGCGACGTAGTCCTCGCCGCGGACGGTCACCCAGACCTCGCGCCCGTCGGGCGTGAAGAAGGCCTCGTGGGGCGACCGGCCGACATAGGTCGTGTGCTTGACCGTGTTGGTGGCGGTGTCGATGAAGCTCACCGCGTTGCTGCCGACGGAGACGACGGCGAGCGTCCGGTGGTCGGGCGAGAAGCCCATGCCGTGCACCAGCACCTGCCCGCGGTAGAGCGGGCTCAGGTTGCGCGGCTGCGGTTCGCCCAGGCGGATGAGGCCGAGCAGCCGGTTGTCGGCGGGGTCGGTGACCGAGACCGTGTTCGAGAACTGTTCGGCGGCGTAGACGCGGTCGCGGTGGCTCACCGGGACGTCGGGTGCGGCGGCGGCGCCGGGAACCTGGCCGGCCAGGGCGGCCGACGAGGAGAGAAGCGCCGCGGCCAGCAGCGGCAGGGCGCGCAGATGCCGAGCCATGGTCTACTCCCCGTCCCGATGGTGCCGGGCGCCCGCCGCGTCGGCCGGGCCTTCGGCAACGGCGAGCCGCATGGCGGCGATTTCCTGGCGCTGGGTGACGATGATCTCCTGCGCCAGCCGCTTCAACCGCTCGTCCTGCCCGAAGCGGAGAAAGGTCAGCGCCATGTCGACGGCACCCTGGTGGTGGGGCACCATCATCGCCACGAAGTCGCGGTCGACGTCGCCCGTGGGGGCCACCGCCATGGCCTCCATCATCGTCGCCATGGCCGCGTCGTTGGCGGCGAGAAAGGCGGCCTCCGGACCGCCGCGCGCCGGCTCCGCACGGTGGGAAGGCGGATGGTCCGCGGCGTCGTGGGCGGCCAGCGGCAGCGCCGCCGTGGCGCCGAGGGCGATCACGGCGGCACAGCCGGCCGCGTGGAGGAGCGGTGGGCGGAGGAGAGGCATCGGGAATGCTCCGGGGGTGGTGTCCTGTCCCCGGCTTAGACCCCGGCCCCCGCCGATTATTCCCGACCGATTCCCGACCGGCGGGCGATTTCCCGTGCGGCCGCGTCAGCGGTGGGAGGACCGCCACGCCGCCAGCCCCTGCACGGCGTAGGCGAGCACGGTGCCGCCGACCAGCCCGGCTCCCCAGATGACACCGATCAGCAGCCAGTCGACGGGGCCGCCGGCGTCGGTGAAGCCGGAGTGGGTCACCGTCGCCATCAGCCACAGCGCGGCGAAGCCGCCCAGCACGCCCACCGCCTCCGAACGCACCAGCCGCCGGCTGGCGAGGTGGCGCTCGTGCAGGAGCACCGCGGCCAGCGCGGCCAGACCGGCGGCCGCCGCGCCGGCGACCAGCCACAGCAGCGGCCCCATCATCTCCTGCAGCACCGCCAGGAACACCAGAGGATCGAGGTTCTGCATGGTCGTCTCCCTCAGGCTTGGCCGCGCAGCATCGACAGGTAGGTCGGCTTGAGCGCGATCGTCTTCATCACCCAGGTCACCCACAGCTCCTCCAGCGGTGCGATCACGCTGGGGAAGGAGGGTGTCAGGTTGTTGTCGTAGTCGAACTCCACCAGCATCGCCCGGCCGAACCGGGTGATCAGCGGGCACGAGGTGTAGCCGGTGTAGACCGCGTCGGAGGCCCGGCCGGCGATGGCGGCGACGAGGTGGTCGACCGCCACCGGCACCTGCCACTTCACGCTGGCCGCCGTCTTGCCCTTCGGCACGCCGGCGGCGTCGCCGACGGCAAAGACGTTGGCGAAGCGGGCGTGGCGCAGGGTGCGCTTGTCGACCTCGACCCAGCCCTCACCCGCCCACGCGCCGGTCTGCCAGCGCAGGGCGCTGTCGCGCACCGCGTCGGGCGCGCGCATGGGCGGCACCACGTTGACGAAGTCGTAGGCGATCTCGGCCGGGCCGTTCGGCGTCGCGAAGGTGGCGACCCGGCGGCCGGGGTCGATGGCCGTCATGACGTGGTCGTGGACGACGTCGACGCCGCGGTCGCGGAACAGCATCCGCACCTTCTCGGAGACGATGGGGACGCTGAACAGGGTCTTGTTCTGCGCCGCGTAGACCAGTCGGGAGCGGCCACGGGCGCCGGTGCGGCGCAGGGTATCGTCGGTGAGGAAAGCGTATTTCAGGGGCGCCCCGGCGCACTTCATCTCGGTGGCCGGGCGGCCGAACAGGCCGGTGCCGCCGCGCTCGGCGAAGCGCGCCATCTCCCGCCAGGTCGCCTCGGCGGCCTCGGGGCCGCCGTAGACGCTGCCCAGCCCGTTCCGGCCGATGAGGGCGGGGTCCATGCCCTCAATGGCGGCGTAATCCAGGTGCAGCCCGCTCGCCACGACCAGGAAGTCGTAGGCGATCCGCCGCCCGCGGTCGGTGACGACGGCGTTGGCGTCGGGGTCGAACTCGGCGACCGCCTCCTCGATCAGCTCGACGCCGGGCGGCACGTACTCCGCCGTCGTCGAGACCACGTAGCCCTTGGGCTTGAGGCCGGCGGCGACCAAGGTCAAGCCGGGCTGGTAGAGATGCTCCTTGCGGCGGTCGACCAGGACGATCGTCGCCCCGTCGAGCCGCGCCGCCAGCCGGGCCGCCGTCGCCAGCCCGGCCGCGCCGGCGCCGGCGATGACGATGCGCGCCGTGGTCTTCACCGCGTCGCGCGGCGCCGGCGCCGCCCCGCGGGCGAGGGCCGGCGCCGCCAGCGTCATCGCTCCGGCCCCGGCCAGCGTGAGCAGCGTGCGGCGATCCGGCGTCGGGTCGAAGCCGCCGCGGGGGAACAGAGCCTTCATTCCGCGTCTCCTCGTCGGCAGCACCGCTTCGTGGACCGGTCCGTCCGTCGGGCGGTGCCGTTGTTTGTTCCCAATATATTATAATATTCGAATATACTCATTGACGATTCGCAATCGGCCGGCCGCATCCGCTCCGGAACCGGGCTCCGGAACGGCGGCTTGACCGTTGGGGATTTCCGGGGCATCCTTTTTTGCAGAGCAACAAAAGGACTCCCGTCGCGCTCCATTGCGGCCGGGACCGATGTTCGTCAGTCTTCGCCCGCCCAGCGTTTGCGAAAGGGCTTCGCGTCTTCCGTCGATACTTGGGTAGTGTCCCGGTCGGGGCCCCGCCCATGCCGCCAGCATTCGTTCGAGGCTGATCGGGAGCGTACCAGTGTCATGCCGGATTTCCTCGTCGCGTACGTCCGTCTGGTGAACAAGACCAGCCGCTGGGTCGGTTACGTCGTCATGTATTCCGTCTTCGTGATGATCGGTATTCTTCTCTATTCATCCTTCACCAAGGCTTTCTTCATCCCGCCGCTGTGGTCCCTGGAGGTGTCGCAGTTCATGATGGTGGCGTACTTCCTGCTGGGAGGCGCCTATTCCCTGCAGCGCGACGCGCACGTGCGCATGGACCTGCTGTACGGCACCTGGCGGCCGCACACCCGGCTCGCCGTCGACACCGCGACATTGCTCTTCCTCATCGCCTTCCTCGTCATGCTGCTGTGGGGCGGCGCCTCGAGCACGCTCTACGCGCTGGAGTACGGCGAACGCAGCTACTCGGCCTGGCGGCCCTACATGGCGCCGGTCAAGATCGTCATGTGCCTGGGCATCCTGCTCATGCTCCTGCAGGCCCTCGCCATCCTGATCGGCGACGTGGCGCGGCTGATGGGCACGCCGATCGACGGCGGCACGGCGGCGGACGAGGAGGTGCCGTCGTGAGCTACGAGATGATCGCGCTGCTGATGTTCGCGTCGATGATGGCGATGATGCTCACCGGCCAGCGCGTGTTCGCGGTGATCGGCTTCGTCGGCGTCGCCGCGGCCCTGCTGCTGTGGGGCGACGGCGGCTCGCAGATGGGCTTCAGCGCGGCGATGAAGCTGATGAAGTGGTACCCGCTGCTGACCCTGCCGCTGTTCGTCTACATGGGCTACATGCTGTCGGAGTCGGGGATCGCCGAGGACCTCTACCGCATGTTCCACGTCTGGATGGGGCCGGTCGGCGGCGGGCTGGCCATCGGCACCATCCTGCTGATGGTGGTGATCTCGGCGATCAACGGCCTCAGCGTCGCCGGCATGGCGATCGGCGCCACCATCGCCCTGCCCGAGCTGCTGCGGCGCGGCTACGACAAGATCATGATCACCGGCGTGGTGCAGGCCGGCAGCTCGCTCGGCATCCTGGTGCCACCCAGCGTCGTCCTGGTGCTCTACGGCATGATCGCCCGCCAGCCCGTCGGCGCCCTGTGGCTGGCCGGCGTCGTGCCGGGCCTGCTGATGGCCGGGCTCTTCATCCTCTACGTGGTGGTGCGCTGCTGGCTGCAGCCGCACATGGGCCCGCCGCTGCCGCGCGAGGAGCGCCGCCTGCCGCTCGGCCAGCGGCTGCGCCTGCTGCGCGCCGGGATCATCCCGCTCGCCATCTTCTTCCTGATGACCGGGCTGTTCCTGATGGGCTTCACCAGCCTGGTGGAAAGCTCGGGCGTCGGCGCGCTGGCGGCGACCCTGGCCGCCCTGGCCAAGGGGCGGCTGACCCTCAGGGTGATCCACGACACGGTGGAGAAGACGCTGCTCGTCACCTGCATGTTCATGTGGATCATCCTGGCCGCCCTGTGCTTCGGCGCCGTGTTCGACGGGCTGGGGGCGGTCAAGGCGATCGAGGGCTTCTTCGTCGGCGACCTCGGCTTCGGCCCGTGGGAGATCCTCGTGCTGATGCAGATCACCTATCTGGTGATGGGGACCTTCCTCGACGACACGGCGATGCTGGTGATCGTCGCCCCGCTGTTCGTGCCGCTGGTGGGGGCGCTGGGCTTCGACCTCGTCTGGTACGGCGTGCTCTACACCATCACCTGCCAGATCGCCTACATCACGCCGCCCTTCGGCTACAACCTGTTCCTGATGCGGGCGATGGCGCCGCCGGACATCACGCTGATGGACATCTACAAGTCCATCGTCCCCTTCGCCCTGGTGATGATCCTGGCGCTGGCCCTCGTCACCGCCTTCCCGCAACTGGCGCTGTGGCTGCCGGCCCAGGTCTACGGCCGCTAGGCGGCGCCCGGTAGACCGCGGCCGCGCCGCCGGCATTCGCGCGTTCCGTCGACCAACGAAGGAGGGACCAACCGATGACCAACCGACGCGCCCTGTTGACGGGGGCCGCCGCGGCCGGCGCCGCCGCGCTGGCCGCCCCGGCGGTGCACGCCCAGAAGAGCCCGATCAAGTGGCGCCTGCAGACCTACGCCGGGCCGGCGCTGGCCGAGCACGTGATCAAGCCGTCGATCGAGGCCTTCAACAAGGTGGCCAACGGCGAGATGGTGATCGAGCTGTACTTCGCCGACCAGCTCGTGCCCACGGGCGAGCTGTTCCGCGCCATGCAGCAGGGCGTCATCGACGCGGTGCAGAGCGACGACGACTCCATCGCCGCGCCGGTCGACGTGGCGGTGTTCGGCGGCTATTTCCCGTTCGCCACCCGCTACAGCCTCGACGTGCCGACTCTGTTCCACACCTACGGCCTCAAGGAGATCTGGCAGGAGGCCTACGGCGAGGTGGAGGGAGTGACCTGGCTGTCGGCCGGCGCCTGGGACCCCTGCAACTTCGCCACCAAGGAGCCGGTCAACAGCCTGGCCGACCTCAAGGGCAAGCGGGTCTTCACCTTCCCCACCGCCGGCCGCTTCCTGGCGCGCTTCGGCGTCGTGCCGGTCACCCTGCCGTGGGAGGACGTCCAGGTGGCGGTGCAGACCGGCGAGCTCGACGGCATCGCCTGGTCCGGCATCACCGAGGACTACACCGTCGGCTGGGCCGACGTGTGCAAGTACTTCCTCACCAACAACATCTCCGGCGCCTGGAACGGCTCCTACTTCGCCAACACGGAGAAGTGGAAAGCGCTGCCGGAGCACCTGAAGACGCTGTTCATGCTGTGCATCGACAGCTCCCACTACTATCGCCTGCACTGGTACTGGGGCGGCGAGGCGCGCCTCAGGGTGAACGGCACCAAGATGAAGCTGACCACCATCCCCGACGCGGAGTGGAAGACGGTCGAGGAGGAGGCCTACAAGTTCTGGGACGAGATCGCCGCCCAGAGCCCGCGCAGCAAGCGGGTGATCGACATCCTGAAGCAGTACGCCGCGGACATGAAGAAGGCCGGCCCGCCCTACCGCTTCTCGTGAGCGGCGGCGGACGGGGTGCCGCGCGGCGCCGGGCCGCGCGGCACCCCCGTCAGGCCCGGAAACGCGCGGCCAGCGCTTCGGCGGTGCGGGCGAGGATGCCGACGTCGGAGCCGACGGCGACGAAGGCGCAGCCCAGGTCGACATAGCGCCTCGCCAGCGCCTCGTCGGCCGAGAGGATGCCGGCCGGCCGGCCGGCGGCGCGGATGCGGGCGATGGCGTCCTCGATCGCCGCCTGCACCTCGGGATGCTTGGGGTTGCCGACATGGCCGAGCGCCGCCGCCAGGTCGCCCGGCCCGATGAACAGGCCGGCGACGCCGTCCACCGCGGCGATGGCCTCGATGTTCTCCAGCCCCCGGCGGGTCTCGATCTGCACCAGAACCGCGATCTCGTCGTCGCAGACGGCGCAGTAGTCCTTGATCCGCCCGAAACCGTTGGCCCGCGGCGCCGCGGAGAAGCCGCGCACCCCCTTGGGCGGGTAGCGCGTGTAGGACACGGCGTTCGCCGCCTCCTCCGCCGTCTCGACGTAGGGGATCAGGAAGGACTGCACGCCGATGTCGAGATAGCGCTTCACGGTCACCATGTCGTTCCACGGCACCCGCACCACCGGGTGCGCCGGCCCGCCCGCGGCGCAGGCCTGGAGCTGGCCGAGCACCATCGGCAGCTCGTTGGGGGCGTGCTCGGTGTCGAGCACGAGCCAGTCGAAGCCGGCTCCGGCCAGGATCTCGACCGTCAGGTGGCTCGACAGGATCGACCACAGGCCGACCTGCAGCCGGCCGGCCGCGATGGCGTGCTTGAAGCGGTTCTCGGCGATCTTCACGGCGGTTCCCTCCTCGTCGTGGCGCGTCGATCGGCACCGCGCGGACGTCGTCCACGCCCGTCCGGGGCGGGCCCGTGACGACGCTGTCGCGACCATAGTAGGCGCTGACGCCGACATTCCGTGCAGCGAAGTGACGGGTGTCGCCGGAAAGTGCGCGGCGGCCCGACACCCGCGGAGCGATCGGGAACGGCCGAGTGTCCTTCTTCCCCCGGCACAAGCCCTACAGCGACCGTGCGAACGCGATCAGCGCGCGGCTCACGTCCGCGGGCTTTTCCTGGGGCGCCCAATGACCGCAGTCGGGGATGAACATCGGCTCGCCGAGGAGTGGGACGAGAGCTGGCATGGCTGCGATGATCTCTTTCATGCCGGGAATGCTCAGGCCGCTGTCCTGCTCGCCCGACAGGTAAAGCGCTGGAACGTCCACCGTTCGCCCGGCGAGCGACCGTTGCAGATGCCAGTTGCGATCGAGATTGCGGTAATAGTTGAGCCCGCCACGGAATCCCGATGCGCGGAAGGCGCTCACGAAGGTTTCGAGATCCTCCTCGGTCAGCCATTCGGGAAGCCGCGCGGGCATGGGCAACGGCGCAAGCATGCCGTCCTGCCGGGACACCATCCCGAACGGGTTCGGTGTGCCGTCACCCTCGAGCCGGGGGCCCGCGTCCCGCGATGCCCCGAACAGCACCTTGCGGAGCGTCGCCGCAACGTCCCGCTCCAGTTCCGCCTCGCTGACGCCGACCCCCTGGAAGTAGAGCGTGTAGTGCAGGGCCTCGTCCGTCCGGGGGAAGATCCGGGTCGGCGGAAGCGGCGCGTGCGCCATCATGGGAACGCCGATGGCGGCGACCCCGCGGAACCGGTCGTGAACCGTCCCGGGTTTCCCGGTTCACGCCTCCGTTATGGTCTGGCTGGGCAGCTTTGGCGACAGGCTCTGGCGTCGCCTTGCATCGGCCTGCGTCCAGGTATGCACCCGCCGTGCACCGGCGCCAATGCAGAAAATGCGCCGGACCACGTGGCCGGCTCTGTGTAAACCGTTGATTTGCAATTGGGAGAGGATGGCGCGCCCGAAGAGATTCGAACTCCTGACCCCCAGATTCGTAGTCTGGTGCTCTATCCAGCTGAGCTACGGGCGCGCAATGCCGGTGAAGTGCCCGGCGCCGGCCACCGAGTAACGGCGACCGAAAAATGGAGCGGACGAAGGGATTCGAACCCTCGACCCCAACCTTGGCAAGGTTGTGCTCTACCCCTGAGCTACGTCCGCACATGGTGCGCTTGGAGGGACTCGAACCCCCACGGCCTTTCAGCCACTAGGACCTGAACCTAGCGCGTCTACCAATTCCGCCACAAGCGCATCAGAACCATACGTCTTCAAGAACCGTCCCGCCGACCGGCGGGAGGCCGCTCATATGCCTTGTCCGATCCGGTGCGTCAAGGCCCTTTTGCAACGGGATCGTCATCTGCGTCGTGGCGCGGGACGGGGCGCGCGGGCGCCGGGGGCAAACAGCCGCAAGGGTGCGGCCGGCGCACCGATGCGGCTGTTCGATATCCCGGAAGTCGCCGGCGATGGAGGGCACCGAACGTCACGGGTACCATGGGATGGATGTGGGGTACTCGTCGGCAAGGATCAAGGGGAGCGAACCGACAAGGCCAAGTCCGGCAGCGCCGCGGAACGCCGGCGGGGGCGTCCTGTTTGAGCGGTTCATGCGGTCGTCACCGGCGGTCGCTTGCCGACCATTCGTTGAGAAGATGTGAGGTCTGCCATGGGCGTGCAGTTGAAGCCGATCGAGGATCAGGTCATCGTCATCACCGGCGCCACCAGCGGCATCGGGCTCGCCACGGCGCGCATGGCCGCCGCGCGCGGCGCGCGGGTCGTGCTGGCCGCGCGCGAGGCCGACACGCTGGCGGGCCTGGCCGAGGAGATCCGCCGCGATGGCGGGGCGGTGGCCCATTGCGTCGCCGACGTGGGCGACGAGGGGCAGGTCCGCGGCATCGCCGACACCGCGGTCGCCAGCTTCGGGCGCATCGACACCTGGGTGAACAACGCCGGCGTCACCATCTACGGCACCATCGAAGAGGTCCCCATCGCCGAGGCACGGCGCCTGTTCGACACCGACTACTGGGGCGTGGTCCACGGCTCCCTGACCGCCCTGCCCCACCTCAAGACCCACGGCGGGGCGCTGGTCAACGTCGGCAGCGTGCTGTCGGTGCGGGCGATCCCGCTGCAGGGCCACTACACCGCGGCCAAGCACGCGGTGAAGGGATTCACCGATTCCCTGCGCATGGAGCTGGAGTCGGAGGACGCCGGCGTCTCGGTCACCCTGATCAAGCCGGCCAGCATCGACACCCAGTACGAGGAGCACGGGCGCAACCACCTCGGCACGCGGCCGCTGAACCCGCCGCCGGTCTATGCTCCGGAGCTGGTGGCCGAGGCCATCCTGCACGCCGCCGAGACGCCGGTGCGCGACCTCGTCGTCGGCGGCGCCGGCAAGCTGTTCCAGCTCGCCGAGACCTTCGCGCCGCGCCTGACCGACCGCTTCATGGAGCGCACCATCACCCGCTACCAGCGCTCAGGCGGCCCCGACCACCGCCACGCCGACAGCCTGTGGGGGCCGTCCGGCGACGGGCGGGAACGCGCCGGCCGGCACGCCTATGTGCGGAGCACCAGCCTCTACACGAGCGCCGAGATGCACCCCTGGGCGACGCTCGCGCTGTTCGCCGGGCTGGGCGCGCTGGCCGCCGCGGCCTACACCGGACGCCTGGGCGGCGGCCGGCCGGCCCGTCCGGGGCGCGCCGCCGCGCCCGCCCGGCCGGCCTACGGCCGGGTCACCGCCGTCGAGGAGTTCGGCCACCACGCCAAGCCGGCCGGCCAGGCGGCCAGCGAGGGCACCGTCATCTTCTCCCGCTGACGGCCGCCCGGCGGCCGGTCAGGCGTAGGCCGTCACCTCGTCGCGGATGGTGGCGGCCATCACCGCCAGCGCCTTGGCCCGCGGGTAGGTGGCGCGGCTGACCAGCCGCACCGTCCGCGATGCCGGCCCGCTCAGCGGCCGCAGCACCACGCCGCGCCCGCGCATGGACCCCGCCGCCAGTCCGGGGATCAGCGTCGTGCCGTAGCCGGCCGCCACCATGTTGATCAGGGTCTCCAGGCTGGCGGCGCGCAGCGCCGCCCGGTCGCCCTCGCTGCTGTGGCAGGCGGCGAGGGCCTGGTCGCGCAGGCAATGGCCGTCGGCCAGCACCAGCAGGTCCGGCGCCAGGTCCGCCTCCCCCACCCGCTGCCGCCCGGCCAGCGCGTGCCCCTCCGGCATGGCGGCCAGGAACGGCTCGGTGAACAGCTCGATCTCGGCGAACTCGCCGTCGGGCGGTGCGGTCGCCAGCAGGGCGGCGTCCAGCTTGCGGGCGCGCAGACGCTCCAGCAGGCTTTCCGTCACATCCTCCCACAGCTCGATCTCCAGCTTCGGACAGGCCCGCCGCAGCGGCCCGAACACGAGCGGCATCAGATAGGGGCCGAGCGTCGGGATGACGCCGAGCTTCAGCGGCCCGACCAGCGGGTCGCGGGCGGCCCGCGCCTCCGCCTCCAGCGCGTCCGCGGCGGTGACCGCCCGGCGGGCGTGATCGAGGATGCGTTCGCCCACCTCGGTCGGCACCACCCATTTGTTGGTGCGCTCGAACAGGGTGACGCCGAGCCAGTCCTCCAGCTTCCTCACCTGGCCCGACAGGGTCGGCTGGCTGACGTGGCAGGCCTCCGCCGCCTTGCCGAAATGACGGTGCTCGGCGATCGCCAGGAGATAACGCAGATCGCGCAGATTCATCGGGTGCCCTCCACGCCGGGACGCCGCCGCCCGGCGGAATTTCCGAACGCCGCCCGCCGCCGGGCGGGCCGGAGGACCGGTCTAGGCCGTTCGTACGCGGCATCATGCGTCATAGGCTACGACAATGAAATCGATTTACACAATCGATTTTACGGATCGCCCCGTACGGCCTAGCTTCGGTCCAGGACGATCGAACCCCAACGGGAGGCACACATGACGACGCGCATGACGACGACGGCCGGCGCTCCCATCGCCGACAACCAGAACTCCCTGACCGCGGGGCCGCGCGGACCGGTGCTGCTGCAGGACTGGCAGCTGATCGAGAAGCTGGCGCACCAGAACCGCGAGCGCATTCCCGAACGCGTGGTGCACGCCAAGGGCTGGGGCGCCTTCGGCACGCTGACGGTGACCAACGACATCACCCGCTACACCCGGGCCAAGCTGTTCGAGAGCGTGGGCAAGACGACGGACCTGCTGATCCGCTTCTCCACCGTCGCCGGCGAGATGGGCGCCGCCGACGCCGAGCGCGACGTGCGCGGCTTCGCCGTCAAGTTCTACACCGAGGAGGGCAACTGGGACCTGGTGGGCAACAACACGCCGGTCTTCTTCATCCGCGACCCGCTGAAATTCCCGGACTTCATCCACACCCAGAAGCGCCACCCCCGCACCAACCTGCGCTCGCCGACGGCGATGTGGGACTTCTGGAGCCTGTCGCCGGAGAGCCTGCACCAGCTCACCACCCTCTTCAGCGACCGCGGCATCCCGGTCAGCCCGCGCTTCATGAACGGCTACGGCAGTCACACCTACAGCTTCTGGAACGGGGACGGCGAGCGGTTCTGGGTCAAGTTCCACTTCAAGACCCGCCAGGGCATCAGGACCATGACCAACGCGGAGTCCGCCGCGGTCATCGGCAACAGCCGTGAATCCTACCAGGAGGACCTGTTCGGCGCCATCGAGCGGGGCGACCACCCCCGCTGGACCCTGTTCGTCCAGATCATGCCGGAGCTCGACGCCGAGACGACGCCCTACAACCCCTTCGACCTCACCAAGGTGTGGCCGCATGGCGACTACCCGCTGATCGAGGTCGGCGTGGTCGAGCTGAACCGCAATCCCGACAACTATTTCGCCGAGGTCGAGCAGGCCGCCTTCAGCCCGTCCAACGCGGTGCCCGGCATCGGCTTCAGCCCGGACAAGATGCTGCAGGCCCGCCTCTTCTCCTACGCCGACGCCCACCGCTACCGGCTCGGCACCCACTACGAGGCGCTGCCGGTCAACACCCCGCGCTGTCCGGTGCACCACTACCACAAGGACGGGGCGATGCGGTTCTTCCGCAACGACACCGGCAACCCGGACGCCTACTACGAGCCCAACAGCTTCGGCGGCCCGACCCAGGACCCGTCGGTGAAGGAGCCGCCGCTGCGCATCGCCGCCGACGCCGACCGCTACGACCACCGCGACGGCAACGACGACTTCAGCCAGCCGCGCGCCCTGTTCCAGCTGTTCGACGCCGGCCAGAAGCAGCGCCTGTTCGCCAACATCGCCGCCGCCATGCGGGGCGTGCCCGACCTCATCGTCGAACGCCAGCTCGCCCTGTTCGACAGGGTCCACCCGGACTACGGCGACGGTGTGCGCGCCGCCCTGGCGACCACGGCGGAGCCGGTTCCCGCCGAGTGACGCTCCCGGCCCCCGTCCCCCGCGGGACGGGGGCCCTTCCCCCGAGGAGACGTTCGTCATGCCGTTCCTGTGGAAGAGCGCCGGCGCCGGTCTGTTCGCCGTCGGCGCGGTCGGCCTCGCCGTGCCGGTGCTGCCGACGACCGGGTTCTGGATACTCGCCGTGCTCTGCTTCGCCCGGGCGGGCGACCGGCGCGCCGCCCGCATCCTCGCCCACCCCCGCCTCGGTCCCGCCATCCGCCTCTTCCTCGACGAGGGGGCGATGACGCGGCCGGCCAAGGCGACGGCGCTCGGCGGCATGGCGGTCGGCGCCGCGGCCCTGGCGCCGCTGGCGCCGACCCACCCGGCGCTCGCCGCGGCGGGCTGGGCGGCCCTGGCGGTGTCCGCCCTCTACGTCGCCTCCCGCCCGGAGCCGGTCCCCGCCGCCGCGCGGACCGGCCGGCGGCGGCGGCGCGGCTGAGCCGATGCGACGCAACGGCGCGCGGCCCGCGGAGAGGCATCGCCGCGGGCCGCTTTCATGACCGACCTTTCATGACCGACTGCGGCGCCGGCCGGAGGCGATCCGCCACCCCGCCACGGCCGGCCGTCGGAGCGTCGCCGCCAGAGCGCCACCGTCAGAGCGCCGCCGTCTCCGCCGGCTGCGGCACCGGGGCGACCCAGCCGCCGAGCTCGCGCTCGATCAGGCCGACCAGAAAGGCGATGTGGTCGGGGTGGTCGTTGAGGCAGGGCACGTAGGTGAAGCGCTCGCCGCCCGCCGCCAGGAAGGCGTCCTTCACCTGGAAGCGGATCTCCTCCAGCGTCTCGACGCAGTCGGCGGCGAAACCCGGCGCGATCACCGCGATCCTGGTCACGCCCTGACGGGCCAGCTCCTCCACCGTCTTGTCGGTGTAGGGCTTCAGCCATTCCTCCCTGCCGAAGCGGGACTGGAAGCTGTGGCGCACCCGCCCCTCCTCCCAGCCCAGGCGTTCGGCGAGCAGGCGCGCCGTCTTGACGCAGAAGCAGTGATAGGGATCGCCCCGCTCGAGATAAGACACCGGCAGGCCGTGGAAGCTCGCCAGCAGCACCTCGGGCGTGAAGTCCAGGGTCTCCAGGTGGCGGGTCACCGAGCGGGCCAGCGCCTCGATGTAGCCGGGCTCGTCGTGATAGGGCGGCACGGTGCGCAGGGCGGGCTGCCAGCGCATGGTCATGAGGTGGCGGAACGCGTGGTCGTTCACCGTCGCCGTGGTGGTGGCCGAGTACTGGGGGTAGAGCGGGAGCAGCAGGATGCGGTCGCAGCCCCGGTCCTTCAGGCCCTGGATGGCCGGGCCGATCGCCGGCCGGCCGTAGCGCATGGCCCAGTCCACCACCACGCCGTCGCCGTGCCGCCGCGCCATCGCCGCGGCGACCGCGTCGGCCTGCGCCCGGGTGAAGGTGGCGAGCGGGCTCTCGTTGCGCTCCTCGTTCCAGATGCTCTTGTAGGCGTGGCCGCTGCGGGTCGGGCGGACCGTCAGGACGATGCCGTTGAGGACCGCCCACCAGACGAGCCGCGGCGCCTCGATGACGCGGCGGTCCGACAGGAACTCCTTGAGATAGCGGCGCATCGACCAGTAGTCGGTGCCGTCCGGCGTGCCGAGGTTGACGAGCAGGACGCCGACGCGACGCGGCGGAACCGCCGGGTGCCCGGCGGGCTTGGACATCATCATCGGCGGCCACCTTCTCCGGCTGCGGCCCCGGCTGCGGTTCCGGTTGTGGCCGCGCTCAGCCGGGCTGCGCCTTGACCGCGGCCTCCAGGGCGCGACGGTTGCTGTGGGCGCGCATCAGCAGAGCGACCGGCGCCTCGCCGGTGACGTGAAGGCGCCCGCCGGCCAGCACTTGCACGCCGTGCCGCTCCAGTTCCGTCAGCAAGGCTCGTACGGTCTTGCTCATGGGGTCCTCCGTGGGATCGCTCCGACATGCAGAGAGATATAGCATTTCCCGCGCCGGACCAGTCGTCGATTGTTCCGAAGATGGTCATAGGTTCCCCCTATATTGTTTATGGTCTCTACGGCCCCAGCACGATCAGCAGGACGCCGCCGGCGACCAGCAGGGAGGCCGGCAGCCGCCGGGCGAGGTTCCGCTCGCCGAGCCAGAGCGCGCCGATCAGCACCGACAGCGGAATCGACGCCTGCCGCACGCCGGCCACCGCCGCCACCGCGCCGCCGAGTTGGAAGGCGAGCAGGATCAGGTAGTAGGATGCGTAGGCCAGCAGGCCGGCCGCCACCGCCCGCGCCGCCGTTCCCGCGCCGCCGAGGCGCAGGGGCATCCCGGCGAGCCGGAACGCCGCCAGTTGCACCGGCAGCGCCAGGAGCTGCGCCCAGAACAGCACGACGACCGGTTCCGCCATCCGCATGAGCGCACCGTCGGCGATGGAATAGGTGGCGGAGCCCAGCATCGCCAGCACCGCCGCCGCCAGGGTCGGCGGATCGTCGAGCCGGCGCCCCGGCGCCATCTGCAGCAGGAAGCCGCCGGCCAGCACCAGGCCGATGCCGGCGAGCAGCCCCGGTCCGTAGGAGCCGTCCAGCACCAGCCAGCCGAACAGCACGATGGCGACCGGCGAGGCGCGGACGATGGGATAGTAGGCCGACAGGTCGCCGCGGCGCAGCGCCAGCACCAGGGCGGTGCCGTAGACCGCCTGCCCGGCCGCCGACACCGCCACCAGCGGCCACGCCGCCGGCGGCGGCAGGAGGGCGGCGCCGGCGACGAGCGCCTGTCCCAGGGCCGTCGCGGCCAGGGTCGCACCCAGGGTGACGAAGGCGCCGGCCGGGCTGGCGTGGCGCTTGACGAGGAGGTTCCACACCGGATGCAGGGCCGCCGACAGCAGCACCAGGGCGGCGATGGACAGGGGCATGGGCACGCGCGTCCGCGGGAAGGGGCATCGGCTTATCCCACAGCCTCCGCCGCCGCGCCAGGGGCGGCGGGCGGCCTCGCCCCGGCCGGAACCTTCGCACCTGCAGCATGTTGCCTGCGTGATCGTCCTCGCAGGGAGTTCCGCCGTGAAACCGACCCCGACCGGCCTGTGGCTGTCCTGGGCCAACCGCGCCGCCGCCATCTGGATGCAGACCGCGATGGCGGTCGCCCGCCAGCAGCAGGCGGCCATGCTGGCGGCGCTGCAACGGCCCCCCGCCGGTCGGCGACGGCGCCCGCCACGCCGTCGGGGGCGCGATTAGCGGCCGTCGGTCCTGGCCGCCAGCTGGTCGTCGGCCTTCAGGTGCGACACCAGGCGCCCCTCGACCCAGCGTTCCAGCGCCTCCGGGTCGGCTGCCGCCGCCACCCCGGACAGGGCGTTCAACTCGGCGGCAAGCGCCCGGTGCTCGCGCCGGTGCTCGGCCAGGAACGGGCTGCCGATCTCCGCGAAATACGCCTCTTCGTCGCGGAAATGGGTGACGGCGTAGAGGCGCAGCGCGGCGAGCGCGTTCCTGACCACCGCGTCGCCCTTGCCGCGGCGGAGCGCGTCGGACAGGAGGTTGGCCAGGTCCAGCAGCATCCGGTGCTGCGAATCGATGGTGGCGTCGCCGATCTCGTATTCGGTGCGCCAGGGGAAGCGCGGCCGGTCCGCGGACGCCGGCCGGCGCGGCGTCAGCCGGGCGCCGCGCGGCACCGCCGTCCGCGGCACGGGAACGTTGCTTGAGGTCATGATGCCCGCTCGCTGCGGATCGGTTACGGGATGGGAGCAATCGGCTTTCTCAACTCGCACGGGCGGGTTAACAAAGGGTATCCGCCACTGAGAGAAATCGCCGCACCCACATCCCGCCATTCACTTTTGAAAGCAAAATTCCTCCCCGGGACCGTTCATGTCCCGCCTCATTTCCGTATCGAACGCCTGGGTCCATCGCCGCCGTCAATACAAAGAACAGATCGAGCAGAATTGTTGGCATCTTATTGTTTTGTTGATCGCGGAAACTCTCCATTAACCCCATGAGCCGAACATGGAGGAGGCGCAGCGATGCCGGTCGCGACACGGTGGAACGGTGCGCAGCTGCGATCCCCCTTGCCAGAGGCCGTTCGCATGACCCGACGGTGGAACGGTTCGTCCCTCGACAGCGCGCCGCAGGCGCAGCCGGACGGGCATGCCCCGCGGGCGCCGCGGGCAAGCCCCGGCGGGCCGGCGATCCCCACCCCGTGCTTCGACACGGTGACGGGCGTCTACAGCCGTCCGCTCCTGGTCGACGTCCTCGCCCGAATCCTGCAGCGCTGCGACGTGACGGGGGCTCCGCTGGCGGTCGTCGACATCGACATCGACCGCTTCCGCATGATCAACGAGGCGTTCGGCCAGCCGTTCGGCGACGCGGTGCTGCGCGACGTGGCGCGGCGCCTGGCCGGATGCCTGCGGCACGACGACGTCCTGGCGCGCATCGCCAGCGACGAGTTCGCGGTGATCCTGCCGGCCGTCGGCGGCGATCTGGAGGAACGGGTGGCGGCGCTGGCGGCGGCCATCGAGCGTCCCTACGCGGCCGAGGACGGGCGCATCGGCCTCTCGGCCTGCCTCGGCACGGCCCGCTTCCCGGCGGACGGCGCCACCGCCGAGGAGCTGCTGGAGCATGCCGGGGCCGCCTTGGCACGGGCCAAGGCGCGCCGGGCGCGCGCGGCGGTCCACAATGGCGGCGGCCCCGCCGAGGCGCGCGACCGGCTGCTGCTGGAAGGCCGGCTGCGCGACGCGCTCGACGGCGACGCGCTGACCATCCACCTGCAGCCCCAGGTCGGCCTGTCCAGCGGCCGGCTGTGCGGCGCGGAGGCGCTGGTGCGCTGGACCGACGGCGCGGGCCGGCCGGTGCCGCCGGACCGGTTCGTGCCGCTGGCCGAGGAAGCCGGCCTCATCGCGGCACTCGGCGAACGGGTGCTGCGCGCGGCCATGACGACCGTCGCCGGCTGGCAGCGGCTGGCGTCCCGCCCCTTCGCGGTCGGCGTCAACCTCTCCGCCCTCCAGTTCGCCGGCTTCGGCCTGGAGGACCTGGTGTCCGGGTTGCTGGAGGAAACCGGCGTCGATCCCGCCTGGATCAAGCTGGAGCTCACCGAGACGGCGCTCCTGGAGGACGCCGAGCACACCTGCGCGCTGATGGAGCGGCTGCGCGAGCGGGGCATGCGCTTCTCGCTCGACGATTTCGGGACCGGCTTCTCGTCGCTCAGCCACCTCCACCAGTTCCCGATCGACGAGATCAAGATCGACCGCTCCTTCGTCGCGCGGATGGCCGGCAGCGCCGCGCATCGCTGCATCGTGCGCGCCGTCATCGAACTCGCCCACGACCTCGGCAAGACGGTGGTGGCCGAGGGGGTGGAAACCGAGGACCAGCGCCGCGCGCTGCACGCCCTCGGCTGCGATTCCGGGCAGGGTTACCTGTTCGACGCCGCCTTGCCGCCCGACCGCTTCGCCGAACGCTGGCTGGCCGCCGTCCCGGCCTGACCGGCGCGGCCGTCCCGGCCCGACCGCCGGGACCGCTCAGTGGCCCCCCTCGAAGGACGGGGCGGCGACGCCGGAGCGGTCCAGTTGTTCCATCACCATGCGCTTGAGGCGCTCCAGCCCCTCGGCGTCGCGCGCCTCGGCGCGGGCGACCAGCACGTCCTGGGTGTTGGAGGCGCGCAGCAGCCACCAGCCGTCCGGGGTGGACACGCGCACGCCGTCGATGTCGTTGACCTGCGCCCCGGCCGCCTGGAGGCGCGCCTTCACCTCGTCGACCACGGCGAACTTGCGCTCCTCGTCCACCTGGAAGCGGGTCTCGGGCGTGTTGACGAGCTGCGGCAGGCGGTCGCGCAGATCGGCCAGGGTGCCGCCGGAGCGCGACACCAGCCCGATCAGGCGGATGGCGCAGTAGAGCGCGTCGTCGAAGCCGTACCATTTGTCGGCGAAGAAGATGTGGCCCGACATCTCGCCGGCGAGCGGCGCGCCCAGCTCCGCCATCTTGGCCTTGAGGAGCGAATGGCCGGTCTTCCACATCAGCGGCGTGCCGCCGTGGCGGGCGATCTCGTCGAACAGGCCCTGGCTCGCCTTGACGTCGGCGATCACCGTCGCGCCGGGATGGGCGCGCAGCACGTCGGCGGCGTAGATGGCGACGAGCTGGTCGCCCCACACCACCCGCCCCTTGTGATCGATGGCGCCGATGCGGTCGCCGTCGCCGTCGAAGCCGATGCCGAGGTCGCAGCCCTCGGCGGCGACCGTGCGCTTGAGGTCGGCGAGGTTGGCCTCGACGGTCGGGTCGGGATGGTGGTTGGGGAAGTCGCCGTCGATGGTGTCGAACAGCCGCACGTGCCGGCCGGGCAGCCGCCCGGTGAGGCGGCGCAGGATCTCGCCGGTGGCGCCGTTGCCGGCGTCCCAGGCCACGGCCAGGTCGCGGGGGCCGTCGTAGTCCCTGAGGAGGCGGGCGACGTAGGCGTCGCGCACGTCGACCGCCTCCGCCGAACCGGCGCCGACGGCGTACGCCCCGGACGCGGCGATCCGGCCGATCTCCTGGATGGCGTCGCCGTAGACCGGCCCCTTGCCCAGCATCATCTTGATGCCGTTGTACTCCGGCGGGTTGTGGGAGCCGGTGATCATGACGCCGGCCGACGCCTCCAGGTCGCGGGTGGCGAAATAGAGCATGGGCGTCGGCCCGAGGCCGACGCGCAGCACCCGCAGGCCGGTCGAGGCGAGCCCCTCCACCATCGCCGCCTCCAGCGCCGGCGAGCTGTGACGGCCGTCGTAGCCGACGCACGCCGTCGTGCCGCCGCCGCGCACGACCACGGTGCCGAAGGCGCGGCCGACGGCGCGGGCGTCGGCCTCGCTCAGGGTGCGGCCGACGATGCCGCGGATGTCGTACTCGCGCAGGACCGTGGGGTGGAAGGTGTGGGCCTGGGTCATCCTCGTCGCTCCTCCGGGTGGGCCGGCACCGACATGCCACGCCCGCCGTCCCCTGGCAAGGGGACGGCGGGCGTCGGACGGGAGCGGGTCAGAGGAGCTTCTTCAGCGCCTCGCGCACGGTGTCGGCCATGTCGGCCCGGCTCAGGGCGTGGGCGACCGTCGCCTCGATGAAGCCGACCTTGTCGCCGCAGTCGAAGCGCTTGCCGTCGAAGCGCAGGCCGTGGAACGGTTGCCGGCCGATCAGGGTGGCCATGGCGTCGGTCAGCTGGATCTCGTTGCCGGCGCCGCGCACGCCGCGCTCCAGGTGCTCGAAGACCTCGGGCTGCAGGATGTAGCGGCCGATGATCGACAGGGTCGACGGCGCGTCCTCCGGCTTCGGCTTCTCGACCAGGCCGCGGACGGTGGCGAGGCGCCCGTCATCCTTCTCGACGTCGAGGATGCCGTAGCGCCGGGTGTGCTGGCGCGGCACGTCGACCACGGCGACGACGTTGCCGCCGACCTCGTCGTAGGCCTCCACCATCTGCTGCAGGCACGGCTTGTCGGCGAGCACGAAGTCGTCGGGCAGGATGATGGCGAAGGGATCGTTGCCGATCACGGCGCGCGCGCACCACACGGCGTGGCCGAGGCCGAGCGGCTGCTGCTGGCGGGTGTAGAAGCAGCGGCCGGGAGCCAGCTCGCTGTGGCGGACCTCCTCCAGCGCGGCGGTGTTGCCGCGCTCCTCCAGCGTCCGGTTCAACTCGGTGTCGGCGTCGAAATGATCCTCGATGGCCCGCTTGGAGCGGCCGGTGACGAACACGAACTCCTCGATCCCGGCCGCCCGGGCCTCCTCCACCGCGTGCTGGAGCAGCGGCCGGTCGACCAGCGGCAGCATCTCCTTGGGGATCGCCTTCGTGGCCGGCAGGAAGCGGGTGCCCAGACCAGCGACGGGGAACACGACCTTACGCACGGGTTTCGGCATGGTGCTCTCTTTTGGTTTTCATCACGAACCATCGGCCGTCCGCCAAACGGACGGCGCCGATCCGGGTTTCTGCCACAGCGCGCCGGCCGCGCGCAACACGCCCTTCCGGCCTGTGGCATATGGTCATGTGTGTAATAACAAGTCTTTCGCTTGGTTTATCTTCGCTGCGAGGTAGGTCGAACCGCCATGGTCGGGATGAACTTTCATCATCAGACGACGGTGGGCCTCCTTGATCTGTTCGGCGCTGGCGTCCGCTTCGACGCCGAGGATGTCGCGGGCCTCCTCCACCGTCATGGCGCCGTCGCCGCGGCGCGGCGGCGCGCCCCCGCCGGCGCGGCCCTGCGTGCCCGACCGGGCCCCGGCGGCGTCGGCCGCGGCGTCGTCCCGCCAGCCGGGATGGCTGCGGTCCAGCCACGCCTCCAGCACCGCGGCCGACTGCGCGTCGTCGCGCCGGCAGGCGGCGTGGAGCTCCAGCGCCTCCGTCCGCGACAGATCGTCGAGCGTCCGGCCGCGCAGCGGGCCGTGCCGCACCTCGCCGGCCATGGCGCCGCTGTCGTGGTCGAGCGTCATGCGCAGGTAGAGGGTCTCCACCTGCGACGTCCGGCCGGCGGTCGGCCCGCGCGCCGCCTTGGCCTGGCGGCGCTGGGTGCGCCAGTAGTGGACGATCGGGAACAGGAAGCCGGCGATCGCCATGGCGGCGCCGAGGCGGCCGAGGACGGTGAGGATCACCAGCACCACCCCGGCCAGGGCGACGCCACCATAGCGCAGGGTCTGCGCCAGCGTGCGCGGATCGGCAGCGACGAAGCCGCGCATGGCCAGATAGAGGCCGACCGCCAGCCCCAGCCCGAGGAGGATCAGCGGCACCACGGCGGCGGCCCCTCAGCCGCCGGCGGACGGGCGGCCGACCTGGCTGGTCAGCAGCCGCACCGTCTCGCTGCCGCGGCGGCTGAAATCCTCCAGCGCGGCGCGGCCGCCGGCGGCGTAGACCGCGACGGCGCCGAGCAGGTCGCGCAGCTGGCGGGCGGAGGAGCGGTCGAACGGGCAGTAGGCGCCGCCGGTCAGCCGGGCGATCGCCTGGAAGGCGCGCCGCGCCGCCGGATCGCCGCCTTCATGGAAGAGGAAGGCGGGCGTGCCGAGCAGCCCCAGCTCGCCGGCGAGCTGGGCCAGATGGTCGATGTCCTCCTCCATGCAGTCGCCGACGAAGACCAGGGCGTTCACCTTGTCCGCCCGGCTCTCCTTGAGCGCGTGCTTGAGGACGCGGCCGATCTGGGTCTGGCCGGCGAGGCAGCGCACCGCCGTCATGCGGCGCAGCAACTCGTGGGCGTTGCCCATCCACGGGCTCGCCCGGCATTCGCGGAAACCGCGGTAGTAGACGAGCTGGACGTCGAGCCCGCCGAGGTCGGCGGTCACCTCGAACATCTCGCCCTGGAGCTGGCAGGCCTGGTCCCAGGTCGGCTCGCGGCTGGCCGTGGCGTCCATCGCGAACAGCAGCCGCCCGCGCCGTCCCGCGACGGCCCGCGGCGGCGGCACCGCGGCCACCTGCCGCAGGAAGGCATCCACCTCGCTCTGCGACGAACGCTGTGCGGGCAGTCGGTCGTCGTCCGCCATGCCGAGTCTCCCTGCTACGCCCCGGTCTGTTGGAGATAGGACGGCAGGCGGCTGCGAACCAGTGCGGCGGACCGCGTCAAGAGGGGTGGCGGACGGCGGAGGTCACTGGCTCAGCGGCAGCGCCACGCGCACGCGGAAGCCGCGGCCCTCGCGGTTCTCGGCCTGGATGCGGCCGCCGAGCGCCTCGACGTTGCGGCGCACGATCCACAGGCCGATCCCGAAGTGGGTGCCCTCGGCGGTCTGCCCGGTCGGGTCGGCCTCGGGCATGCCGCGGCCGGGTTCGCGCTGGGAGAAGTAGCGCTCGAAGATGCGCGGCAGGTTGGCCGGATCGACGCCGGGCCCCTCGTCCTCGACGGTCAGCACGGCCGACCCGTCGCGCCGCGCCAGGCGGACGTGCACCGTGCCGCCGGGGGGCGAGAAGCTGACGGCGTTCTCCACCAGGTTCTCGATGACGGTCTCCAGGATGTCCTCGCTGGCCCGCACGGTGAGCCGCCCCTCGACGTCGGAGCGGATGTGCAGGCTGCGCTGGGCCAGGACGCCGGTGTAGCTGCCCGCCATGCGGTCGACCAGACCGGACAGATTGACGCGGCGGCGCGGCGGCGCCAGCAGGTCGGCCGTCGCCTCGTCCATCCGGCGGGCGAACGACACCAGCCCGTCGAGCTTGTCCAGCGACTTCTCGATCATCGTCAGGGCGCGCTGGCAGCGGGTGTCCTCCTCCGCGACGGAGCGGCGCAGCGGTTCCACCGACTGGCGGATGACGGCGATCGGCGTCTTGAAGGCGTGCGCGTTGTCCTCGGCGGCGCGGCGCAGCGAGGCGGCGGACTGGCGCAGCGTGTCGACCAGCCGGTCGAAGTCTTCGGCGACGCCGGACAGCTCGGGCACGGTGTTGCGCTCGGCGAAGGATTCCTCGGGCGACTCGCCGCCGCCGATGTCGCGGGCGAGCGCGCGGAAGCGGTGAAGGTTGCGCCACACCTCGAGGAACACGGCCAGCACCAGGACCGCCATGACCACGTAGATCAGCGCCGCCGCCTGCACCGAGGCGGTCCGCCAGTAGGGCTGGCCGAGCGAACTGCCGATGTAGGCCTCGGTGTTGTGGCTGGTCACCAGGGCCCAGCAGCCGAAGCGGGTGTGGATGGGGATGACGGAGGTCACCACCTCCGGCGCGCCGGACGAGCGCGGCACCCACGTCGCCATGGGGAAGCCGCCGGCGCAGGTCTGCGACAGCTGTTCGAGCGCCCCCTGCTCCTGCAGCTGCCGCCGCTCGGTGTCGAGATAGGCGGTCGACACGGCGGGGGCGGCGCCGACGTAGAAGAAGCCGTCGTCGCCGCCGATGGCGGCGGGCCGCACCAGCAGGCGCAGGCGCAGCCCGTCCCCGGCGAAGCGGCCGAGGAGGTCGCCGACCTGCGGCAGGGACGCGCGGTCGGCGTTGCTCAACTGCGGCTCCAGGGCGCGGGCGATCAGCGTGCCCCGCTGCTGCGCGCTGTGCAGCAGCAGGGCACGGTTGGCGTCGTCCGCGCGCTCGAGCTGATCGTAGATCAGCACGGGAACCGCCAGGAAGACGACGGTCAGCAGCGCCAGCCGGCTGGCCAGCGAACGCCACAGCCATCGTGCCCTTCGTTCACTCCGCCGCAGCGGCAGCGCCATCGACCAGGCCACCATCGAGCTCCTCTCCCCGTCCGGCCGCCGCAGCACCGTTCCCCCAGCGGTAGCCGAAGCCGGGGTAGTTCTCAATGCAGTCGAACGTCTCGTCGATGGAGCGGAACTTCTGGCGGATGCGCTTGATGAAGGCGCGGACGTTGGCGCGGTAGCCGGACGGGCCGTAGCCGGCCATGAAGCCCTTGCCGTGCACCAGATCGTAAATGTCGCGGTAGGACACGTCCTCGTCCGGGCGCGTGGCCATCAGGCGGACGATGTTGAACTCGGTCAGCGTGAGGTCGACGCGGGTGCCGGCCCACAGCGCCCGGCTGTTCTCCAGCCGCAGCTCCAGCCGGCCGAGACGGTAGACCGACTGGCATTCCTCCGCGACCATCGCCGGCTCGGCCTCCTCGGCCCCGCCCTTGGTGCCGTCGAGGATGAGCGCCATGCGCTTGAGCAGGATCGGCAGGCTGCGCGACTTCTCGACGAAGTCGAGGGCGCCGCCGGCGAGCGCCGCCTCCTCGTAGATCTGGTCCGACAGCACGGTGAGAAAGATCACCGGCAGGTCGATGCCGCGGGCCCGCATCTGGCGCAGGACCTCGATGCCGTCCATCTTCGGCATGCGCCAGTCCAGCAGGACGATGTCGGCGTTGCCGCCCTCGGCGAAGAAGTTGAGCGCGGGCTCGCCGCGATCGAAGGAGACGACGTCGAACCCTTCGTCGGCCAGGTTCAGGCCGAGGGATTCGCGGAACAGGTCGTCGTCGTCGACGAGGGCGACACGCACCGGCGTGGTGCCGCCGGCGGTTGCGCTAGCGTTCGTCACGGGCGTCATCCCAGGCTTGGGCGAGGAGGCGGGCGAAGCATCGGTCGTCGGCATCACGGACATTGTCGCTGCTCTTCATGTCGTAGGAGAGGGCACGGAAGTCCTGCGACGTCATGTCCATGAAGAAGAACACCCGCAGCGTGCAGGCGCCGTCGGCGTACCGCCACACCTGGGCGGGCGCGTCCTCTTCGGTCGCGGTGGGACTTCCCAGAAGGCGTCGGGTCTGGCCTTGGTCCAGACCGACGAGCGTGTCGGGGGCGATCGCCCCGGTGGCCGCCAGAGCGACTCCGGGCGTCGAGGTCGTCGGGGTTTCCGGCGTCTTGGCGACGGCGGCGGCCGGGGCTCTCGCGGCGACCGGCTTGGGAGCGGGTTTGGTGGCCGGTCGGGGTGGCGTGGCCGTGGGGGCCGACGCCGTCCCGGTGCGCAACGACGCGCCGTCCTGCTGCATCGTCGCTCCGGGGCAACCGGTCAAGAGCAGAACCGAGACAAGCAACCCGGGCCCGCGACGCCAGACCGACCGGTCGGTCCTGGTCTCTTTGCGCGGACAACCCGTCATGGTCATGGAAGCGGTCATGGACCCGGGCCTTTCAAAGAATTACTGTTGCTTGTTCCGGCGGCCGCTCGCGAACCTTCGTTTGCGCCCCGCGTCCGGTGACCCGAATTTCTGTCGATGCTGGTTAATGCGGGGTTAAACAGCGACAGGCTACCACCATTTTGCAGGCTTTTCAGGACATTTTTCTGGCAGAAGCGGGACCAACAGCGGACATGGCGCAAACAAGCGTCGAGTTTCGATTGGATTTTATGGTGCTGGATCAACCAGTTTTGCGGCGATTTTGATCCGCCCCGCGTGAAATGCGAACTCTCGGGCGCTCATGCGCATCGCGGTCGTGGGCGCACGCCGGATGGCCGCGGGTGGCGCGGCACCGGCGGCGGTTCGGGCGTGCAAGGTGGGAGATCCCGGCGGGCGGCGGACAAAACTTCGGCGGCGGGACCACCCGGGTATGGTCCCGCCGCCGTTCAGTCGGATGGGCAACGTGGCGTGAAAAGCCGTCCGCTTTCGGCTGCCGCTCCCGGCCGGGGCGGCATCCGGAGCCTGCGACGGCCGGACGGTTGCCTCTGGCGATCCGACCGTTCATCCGGCCGGCCGCGTGGCCGGTCGGCGTCGCGTGTCCGATGCTGTCTGTCGCATCATCGTCACGGCAAGAAGCGTGCACCCATCGAAACGCGCCGTCAATAGGCGGAACGCCGCACAAACAGGGGGGTCGCGCCGGCCGGATTAGGCCGATCGGCGAAGCGCGGCCGGCGGACGGGCGGGCGGACGGGCCGGCGAACGGAATGCGCGCGCGGGCCTGCGGCACCGGGGTTCCACGGCCCGCCGCCGCTTGCGGCGCCGATCGACGGCGCGGCATCCCCCCTTCGGAGTCCCTCGCCTTTCGGGCAGTGACTGACCGGAACCCCCACCCCTGGCCGGTGTTAACGCATCGAGTTTTCGCGTGGCGGCGCGGCGCTGCACATCCCGCCCCACCGCAACGATAAGTCCGTGAGGAGGATCAGCATGGCAAGGCGCGAGACGTCCGACATCGGCGGGGCGGAGCGGAAGGCCCGCGAGGCGATGGAGCGGGCGGAGCACGAGGCGGGTCGGATGCGGGAAGACGCCGCGGACCAGGGCCGCCACATGGTCGGCTCGGCCCGCGACCGCATCCGCACCCTGTTCGAACAGCAGTCCCACCGCGCCGCCGACCAGCTCGGCGGCGTCGCCCACGCGCTGCACCAGGCGGCGCAGCAGCTCGAGGAGGAGAACCAGGGGCCGGCGGCGCGCTACGTCGACACCGCCGCCGAACGGGTCGAGCGGATGGCCGACACCCTGCGCGACTCGAGCGTCGACGACCTCGTCGGCATGGTCGAGTCCTACGCCCGCCGGCAGCCGGAAATCTTCCTGGGCGCGGCCTTCGCCGCCGGCTTCCTGTTCTCCCGGTTCGTCAAGAGTTCGGGCGAGCGGCGCTACGGCGGCGGCGCGCCGGCCGCCGGGCGTCGCACCGGCTACGCCGGCTCCTACGGCAGCTACGCCCCGGCCGGCGCCGCCGGCAACGCGGCGCACGGCCCGGCCGGCTACGCGCCGACCGGCACCCGGCCCGCCTACCCCGCCACCACGCGCGGCGCCACGTCGGCCGCCGCCGGCCGGCCGGCCGGGGCGACGACGGCCAATCCGGCCCATGTCCCGGACGAGACGCTCGGCCCGACGCCGGCGCTCGGCGCCCGGCCGGACAACGGCACGCCCCAGGGGATCAAGCCATGAGCTTCGCCGAAGACCGCACCTACCACGACCGGCCGCCGCGGGCGGAACGCTCGGTCGCCGGCCTGATCGCCGACCTGGCGCGCGAGATGTCGAATCTCGTCCGTGCCGAGGTGGCGCTCGCCAAGACGGAGGTGTCGCACAAGGTCGGCGCCGCCGCCGGCGGCGTCGCCTTCCTGGCGGCGGGCGGGCTGATCGCCTTCGCCGGCTTCCTCTATCTTCTGGCGGCGGCGACGATCGCGCTGTCCGCCGTGGTGGAGCCCTGGCTGGCCGCCCTCATCGTCGGCGGCGTGGTCCTGCTGATCGGCCTGGCCTTCGTGATGGCCGGGCGCAGCCGCCTGAAGCCGGCCAATTTGCAGCCCGAGCGCACCATCGAGACGCTGCGCCAGGACAAGCGCTGGGCGCAGTCGCAACTCAGCCGCTGAGGGGCAAACCGAACGAACCGGTCGCCCGCCGGACCGTCCCGCCGCCGGCGGGCGCCGTCCGGCGGCGCAGAAGACCAGGATGGAGAGGACCATGAACCGCACGAACAAGACCACCTATTACCCCGGGTCCTACGACGCCGACGACCATCGCGGCGCGTCCTGGGGCGAGACCCTGCGCGCCAACCCGATCCCGCTGGCGATGATCGGCCTCGGCGTGGGCTGGATGCTGCTGTCGGGGACCGGCTACGACCGCCGCATCGCCCACAGCAGCACGATGCGCTCGGTGCGCGAGCGCGCCTACGGCGCGGCCGGCAGCGTCCGCCAGGCGGCCGAGCACGCGTACGACCGGGCGGGCGAATCGCTGCATCACGCCGGCGACCGCGTCGGCGGCGCCATGCAGCGCGCGCGCGGCGCGGCCGGCCGTATGGGCGATCAGATGGGCGGCCACGAGAGCGCCGGGCGCGCCCGGAGCATGGCCAGCGGCTTCTGGGACATGGTCGACGACCATCCGCTGGTGGCCGGCGTCCTCGGCGTCGCCATGGGGGCGGCGCTCGGCGCCAGCATCCCCTCGACCCGTTACGAGGACCGCTGGGTCGGCGACTACGCCGACGAGGCGTACGACCGCGCCCGCAGCTACGCCGAGGATGCCATCGACCGCGGCACCCGCGCCGCCAAGGCGGCGGTGGAGACCGCCCGCGAGGACGTCAAGGAGGCGGTCGGCGACATGAAGGACGCCGCCAAGAACGTGGTGAACGACAGCAAGCAGGCGGCCAAGGAGGAAGCCAAGAAGTCCTCCTGACCGGAGCGTCCCCGGGCAATCCGGCGGCCCCGCGCGCGGCGCGGGGCCGCCGTCTTCTTTTTGGGGAACGGCCATGCCGTCCGCTGCGGCGGAACGCCGGATGATCCCGTGCGGCGGAACGCCGGACGATCCCGTGCGGCGGAACGCCGCTACCCAATCCGTACCGTTCCGGTCTAGAATGCCCGCCGGCGCCGTGGCCCCGCCATAAAACCGACGCTTTCGCTTGACTTTCCGACCGGCCTGACCACGTAATCAGGACCGATTTAGTCCTGTTTGAGCGGCGGCCCTCCCCGGCCGCCCGCGCGTGGGAGCGGCGATGATCCGTCTCAGCAAGCTGACCGACTACGCCATCGTCGTGATGAGCGAGATGGCCCGCCAGATGGGCACGGTGCACACCGTGTCCCATCTGGCCGATCGCACCGGCGTGCCGGCGCCGACCGTGGCCAAGCTGATGAAGGCGCTGGCCCAGGCCGGCCTGATGACGTCGCACCGCGGGGCGGCCGGCGGCTACGCGCTGGCGCGGCCGTCCGGCGCCATCAGCATCGCCGACATCGTCACCGCGCTGGACGGGCCGATCGCGCTGACCGCCTGCGTCGAGGGCGCCGACGACCAGTGCGGGGTGGAGAGCCTGTGCCCGATGCGCGGCAACTGGGAGAAGATCAACACCGCGATCTGCGCCGCGCTGGAGCAGGTGACCCTGGCGGACATGATGGTGCCGGTGTGGACGCCGCCGGCGGGCGAGGCGCCGCCGCGCCGCCGCGCCGCCGCGCCGCGCCACACGGGCTGACGAGCGAACACCGAATTTCACCGCCGCAAGGCAGTTTCAGGAGCACGATCCACGATGGCTGGCACGATGGACACCACCGAGCAGGTCCGCGCCCTCGCCGAGCAGAAGTACAAGTACGGCTTCACGACGGAAATCGACGCGGACATGGCCCCCAAGGGCCTGAACGAGGACATCATCCGCTTCATCTCCGCCAAGAAGGAGGAGCCGGAATGGCTGCTGCAGTGGCGCCTGCGGGCCTTCGAGGCGTGGAAGTCCATGGAGGAGCCGCATTGGCCGGCGCTCGACTACGGCCCCATCGACTACCAGGACGCCTACTACTACGCGGCGCCCAAGCAGAAGAACAAGCCGAAGTCCCTCGACGAGGTCGATCCGGAGCTGCTCAGGACCTATGAGAAGCTGGGCATCCCGCTGAAGGAGCAGGCGATCCTCGCCGGCGTCGAGGGCACCGAGGAGCAGGCTCCGGCGGTGGCGGTCGACGCCGTGTTCGACAGCGTCTCGGTGGCGACCACCTACAAGGCCAAGCTCGAGGAGATGGGCATCATCTTCTGCGCCATCTCCGAGGCGGTGCACAAGTGCCCCGAGCTGGTGCGCAAGTACCTGGGCTCGGTGGTGCCCTACACCGACAACTTCTTCGCCACCCTGAACTCCGCCGCGTTCACCGACGGCTCCTTCGTCTACGTGCCCAAGGGGGTGCGCTGCCCGATGGAGCTGTCCACCTACTTCCGCATCAACCAGAA
The DNA here is from genome assembly GCF_051225715.1 of Azospirillum sp. ST 5-10. Classification (NCBI taxonomy): domain Bacteria; kingdom Pseudomonadati; phylum Pseudomonadota; class Alphaproteobacteria; order Rhodospirillales; family Azospirillaceae; genus Azospirillum; species Azospirillum sp. ST 5-10. The sequence goes on along the minus strand of NZ_JBPJSP010000023.1, from coordinate 49,950 downwards.
GAACACGGGCCAGTTCGAGCGCACGCTGATCATCGCCGACGAGGGCAGCTACGTCTCCTACCTCGAGGGCTGCACCGCGCCGCAGCGCGACGAGAACCAGCTCCACGCCGCCGTGGTCGAACTGGTGGCGCTCGACAACGCCACCATCAAGTATTCCACCGTGCAGAACTGGTACCCCGGCGACGAGAACGGCAAGGGAGGCATCTACAACTTCGTCACCAAGCGGGGCGCCTGCCGCGGCGTCAACTCGAAGATCTCGTGGACCCAGGTGGAGACCGGCTCGGCCATCACCTGGAAGTACCCGAGCTGCATCCTGCAGGGCGACAACTCGGTGGGCGAGTTCTACTCGGTCGCCATCACCAACAACCGCCAGCAGGCCGACACCGGCACCAAGATGATCCACATCGGCCGGAACACCCGCTCGACCATCGTGTCGAAGGGCATCTCGGCCGGCAAGGCGCAGCAGACCTACCGCGGGCTGGTGAAGATCCTGCCCAAGGCGGAGGGTGCGCGCAACCACACCCAGTGCGACAGCCTGCTGATCGGCGACAAGTGCGGCGCCCACACCGTGCCCTACATCGAGAGCCGCAACCGTTCGGCCCGCGTCGAGCACGAGGCGACCACCGCCAAGATCAGCGACGACCAGCTCTTCTACTGCCGCCAGCGCGGGCTGGCCGAGGAGGACGCGGTGTCGCTGATCGTCAACGGCTTCTGCAAGGAGGTCCTGAAGGAGCTGCCCATGGAATTCGCCGTGGAAGCCCAGAAGCTGGTCGGCATCAGCCTGGAAGGCAGCGTGGGGTAACGGCCATGGGCGAGCCTCTCTACGACACGGACTTCTACGCCTGGACCCGCGAGCAGGCCGAACGCCTGCGCCGCGCCGCCCGGGAGCGCGTCAACGCCGACGTCGACTGGGAAAACGTGGCGGAGGAAATCGAGAGCATGGGCCGCAGCGACCGACGGGAAATCGCCAGCCGGCTGGAAGAGCTGCTGCTTCACCTCGCCAAGCTGAGATGGTCACCCGACGTCTATCCGCGCCGACAATGGAAGGTCTCCGTCGTCAAGCAGCGGATCGGGATAGCCAAGCGCATCAAGGAAAGCCCGAGCCTGAAACACCATCCGGCAGAGATCCTCGGTGAGGCTTGGTCCGATGCCCGCCTGCTGGCGGAAGCCGACCTCGACCTGCCGGATGGCAGCCTGCCGCCCGCATGCCCCTGGAGCCTCGACGACGAGGTTCTGCAAGAAACCTGGTTCCCCGAGCCCTCCTCCCTTGTCTGAAGCCCAAGGTTTTCCTGAAGGAACGTCCCGCATGATCGACATCAAGAACCTGCACGCCACCGTGGATGGCAAGGAAATCCTCAAGGGCATCGACCTGACCATCCGTCCGGGCGAGGTGCACGCCATCATGGGCCCCAACGGCTCGGGCAAGAGCACGCTCTCCTACGTGCTGGCCGGCCGCGACGGCTACGAGGTCACCGAGGGCTCGGTGGAGTTCTACGGCCAGGACCTGCTGGCGCTGGAGCCGGAGGAGCGCGCCGCCGCCGGCCTGTTCCTCGCCTTCCAGTACCCGGTGGAGATCCCCGGCGTGGCCAACATGACCTTCCTCAAGTCGGCGCTGAACGCCATGCGCAAGCACCGCGGCGAGGGCGAGCTGGACGCCATGCAGTTCCTCAAGCTGGTGCGCGAGAAGACCAAGGCGCTCAGCATGACCGACGAGATGCTGAAGCGGGCGGTCAACGTCGGCTTCTCCGGCGGCGAGAAGAAGCGCAACGAGACCCTGCAGATGGCGGTGCTGGAGCCGAAGTTCGCCATCCTCGACGAGACCGACAGCGGCCTCGACATCGACGCCCTGAAGATCGTCGCCGACGGCGTGAACGCCCTGCGCTCGCCGGAGCGCTCGATGCTGGTGATCACCCATTACCAGCGTCTGCTCAACTACATCGTGCCCGATTGCGTGCACGTGCTGGCGCACGGCCGCATCCAGCGCTCCGGCGGCAAGGAGCTGGCGCTCGAGCTGGAGCAGAAGGGCTACAAGGACTTCGGCGTGGACGAGGCGGCCTGACCCATGACGACGACCCGATCGACCCGAACCGGCGACACCGAGGCCGCCAAGCCCTTCCTGGAGCCGTTCGAGCGGCTGCAGGGCGAGCTGCCGGGCGCCGCGCTGTCCTGGGTGCGCGACCTGCGCGAGCAGGGGCGCGACCGCTTCGCGGCCCTGGGCCTGCCCACCGTGCGCCAGGAGGCGTGGAAGTACACCAACCTGCGCCCGCTGGAGAAGACGGCCTTCCGGCCCGCCACCGCGGCGGCCGCCGGCGCCCATTTCGACGTGCTGCCCACGGTGCGCGCCGGCGGCACGCCCGGCGCCCGGCTGGTCTTCCTGGACGGCCGGCTGCGCGCCGACCTGTCCTCGACCGCCGGCCTGCCCGACGGCGTCGAGCTCCTCGGCCTCGCCGACGCGCTGAGCTCCCATCCCGAGCTGGTGGGCGAGCGGCTGGGCCGGCTGGCCGCCGTCGACGAGCACGCGCTGGTGGCGCTCAACACCGCCTATCTGGCGGACGGCGCGATGCTGCGCATCCCCCGCGGCGTCGCGGTGGCCGAGCCCATCGAGCTGGTCTTCGTGTCGCTGGGCGCCGACGACCACGCCACGTCCTTCCACCCGCGCACGCTGATCGTCGCCGAGCCGCAGAGCCGGGCCACGGTGGTGGAGCACCACATCGGCCTGGGCGGCACCCCCACCTTCGCCAACCACGTGGCCGAGATCGAGGTCGGCGAAGGGGCCACCCTGCACCACTACAAGGTCCAGCGCGAGCATGCGGACTCCTTCCACACCGCCCACACGGCGGCGCGGGTGTGCCGCAGCGCCTGCTACGACAACTTCATCCTGACCGCCGGCGCCCGCCTGTCGCGCAACGAGGTGCGCACGGTGCTGGACGGCGAAGGCGGCACCTGCCGCGTCAGCGGCGCCTATCTGGTGAACGGCGAGCAGCACTGCGACACCACCACCCTGATCGACCACGCCAAGCCGCACTGCACCAGCCGCGAGGTCTACAAGGGCGCCATCGACGACCGGGCGCGCGCCGTCTTCCAGGGCAAGATCATCGTCCGCCCCGACGCCCAGAAGACCGACGGGCACCAGCTCAACCGGGCGCTCCTGCTCTCCGACACGGCGGAGATCGACGCCAAGCCGGAGCTGGAGATCTACGCCGACGACGTGAAGTGCAGCCACGGCGCCACCGCCGGCGAGCTCGACGACGAGGCGCTGTTCTACCTGCGCTCGCGCGGCATCCCGCGGGAGGAGGCGCGCGGCCTGCTGATCGCCTCGTTCCTGGCCGAGGCCATCGACGAAATCCCCGAGGAGCCGGTGCGCGAGGCCTTCCAGGCCGTCGTGACCCACTGGCTTGCGACGCGCCGCGGAGGCACGCCATGACCCACCTGTCCCGGGTCGCCGCCGAACCCGCTCCCTTCGACGTGGAGCGGGTGCGCGCCGACTTTCCCGTCCTGGCGCAGACCGTTCACGCCCGCAAGGGCAAGCCGGGCAAGCCGCTGGTCTATCTCGACAGCGGCGCCAGCGCCCAGAAGCCGCGCCTGGTGATCGACGCCATGAGCCGCTTCATGGCGGAGGACTACTCGAACATCCACCGCGGCGTGCACGTGCTCTCGCAGCGCGCCACCGACGCCTTCGAGGCGGCGCGCGCCAAGGTGGCCGCCTTCCTGGGGGCGCCCTCGGAGGAGACCGTCGTCTTCACCCGCAACGCCACCGAGGCCATCAACCTGGTGGCGGCGAGCTGGGGCCGCACCTTCCTGCAGCGCGGCGACGAGATCGTGCTCTCGATCATGGAGCACCACGCCAACATCGTGCCGTGGCAGCTCCTGCAGATGGAGAAGGGCGTCGAGATCAAGGTGGTGCCGGTCGACGACGACGGCGTGCTCGACATGGACGCCTACGCCCGCCTGCTGGGGCCGCGCACCAAGCTGGTGGCGATGACCCACTGCTCCAACGTGCTGGGCACCGTCACCCCGGCCAAGGAGATCGTCCGCCTGGCCCACGAGCGCGGGATTCCCGTGCTGCTCGACGGCAGCCAGGCCGTCGTGCACGGGCGGGTCGACGTGGCCGAGATCGACGCCGACTTCTACGTCTTCACCGCCCACAAGCTGTACGGGCCGACCGGGCTGGGCGTGCTCTACGGCAAGTACGAGCTGCTGAAGGCGATGCCGCCCTACCAGGGCGGCGGCGACATGATCCAGTCCGTCAGCTTCGCCGGCACCACCTTCAAGGAGCCGCCGGCGCGCTTCGAGGCGGGCACGCCGGCGATCGTCGAGGCGGTCGGCCTCGCCGCCGCCATCGACTACGTCGAGGCGCTGGGACGCGACGCCATCGCCGCGCACGAGTACGACCTCCTGGGCTACGCCACCCAGCAGCTCGGCCAGGTCGAGGGGCTGCGGATCGTCGGCACGGCGCCGGGCAAGGCGGCCATCGTCTCCTTCACCGTCGACGGCGTGCACCCGCACGACCTCGGCACCGTGGTCGACCAGTACGGCGTCGCCGTGCGGGTCGGCCAGCACTGCGCGGAGCCGCTGATGGACCGCTTCGGGGTCGGCTCCACCGCGCGGGCTTCCTTCGCCCTCTACAACACCCGCGCCGAGGTCGACGCCCTCGTCGACGCCGTCCGGGCGGTCAAGGAGTTCTTCGGAGCATGATGGACGAGCTGCGCGAACTCTACCAGGAAGTCATCCTGGACCACGGCAAGAACCCGCGGAACCTGCGCCACCCGCCGGACGCCAACCGCGAGGCGCGGGGCGAGAACCCGATGTGCGGCGACAAGTTCACCGTCTATCTCAAGGTGAACGACCAGGGGCTGGTCGAGGACTGCGCCTTCGAGGGGCGCGGCTGCGCCATCTCCACCGCCAGCGCCTCGATGATGACCGAGCTGGTGCGCGGCAAGACGGCGGAGCAGGCCCACGTCCTGTTCGAGACGTTCCACGACCTCTGCACCAAGGACGAGGAGCACCACCACGACCACGGGCCGGTGGACGAGGACACCATGGAGAAGCTCATGGTGCTGTCGGGCGTGCGCCAGTTCCCGGTGCGGGTCAAATGCGCCACGCTCGCGTGGCACGCCATGAACGCCGCCATCGCCGGCGAGGCGAAGGCGTCCAGCGAATGAGCCAGACGATGGAGACCGCGATGCCCGATGACGCGATCGCGAACCGGCAGCCCGACGCGGCGCCCGAGACGCCCCCCGATCCCAAGCAGCGGCTGATGGACGACATCGTCGCCGCGGTGAAGACCTGCTACGACCCGGAGATCCCGGTCGACATCTGGGAGCTCGGCCTCATCTACCGCATCGACGTCGACGACGCGGGCGTGGTCGCGGTCGACATGACCCTGACCAGCCCCATGTGCCCGGTGGCCGGCGAACTGCCGGAGCAGGTGCAGCGGGCCATCTCCTGCGTCGAGGGCGTCGAGGACTGCAAGGTGGAGCTGGTGTGGGAACCGCCCTGGCGCCCCGACATGATGTCGGACGTCGCCAAGATCCAGCTCGACATGTACTGAACGAGGACCAGCATGGCTGCAACCAATGCGATCACCCTGACCGATGCCGCGGCCGCGCGCGTCAAGCACCTGATGGCGAAGGCGCCGGGCGAGATGATCGGCCTGCGCATCGCCGTCAAGGCACGGGGCTGCTCCGGTCTCAGCTACGACATCCAGTACGCCAAGGAGAAGCTGAAGTTCGACGAGGTGGTGGAGGACAAGGGCGTCACCGTGCTGATCGCCCCCGACGCCGTGATGTTCCTGATCGGCAGCGAGATGGACTACGTCGACGACAAGTTCGAGACCGGCTTCAAGTTCCGCAACCCGAACGAAAAGGGACGGTGCGGCTGCGGCGAGAGCTTCCACGTGTGATAGCGTCGGGCGGAACGGCCGACGCATCTCCCGCCCCCACCCTCCCCACGGCTTCGCCGCGGGTCGGGGCGGGGACAAACGCGTGTCGCGGTTTCGGCTCGGAGGTATGACAGAAGGGTCCGCTCGGTCGCTGCGATCGAGCGGACCCCCTACGAGATCCGGACGCTCTTTCCCGTTCCCGACGCGACCACCGCGGCCGCGCACCGGCCGAGCGAAAGCCCTTCTTCCGCCGCCGGAAGAAGGGCTTTCGCGTTTCCCGCCCGGCCCTGCCACCCGCACGCCGTCCCGGCGCCGAGCGCCAGAATGCCGCAGGCGCCCGCGTCGACAAGGGACGCCGCCGGCGCTAACCTGATCTCGCATACTAGTATATTAAAAATTGTCCGACGCCCCGGCGCCGCATCCGGAAACGCCCGGCAGCGCGCCGCGCGTCGATCGGTGAAGGACGGCTCACATGGTGAAAGCACTCGCCGGCCTCGCGCTGGCGGCACTGGCGCCGGCTGCCCCGGCCCTCGCGGCCGAGGCGGAACACTTCGTGTATTCGACGAGCGGCGCGGCGCAGCTGACCGTCGGTCTCATGCTCGCCGCGCTGTTCCTGCTCCTCATCCTCGAAGCGTGCCACAAGACGCTCGCCGCCGCCGCGGTCGTCGCCGCCATGCTGATCGTCTCCGCCGCGACGCCGCTGAAGATCATGGACTTCGACACCGCTGCCCGGGCGGTGGACTGGAACGTGATCTTCCTGCTGGCCGGCATGATGGCGATCGTCTCGGTCCTCGTCGACACCGCGGTGTTCGACTGGCTGAACGGCCGCATGGTGCGCTGGGCCAGGGGACGCCCGCGCGCGCTGGCGAACGTCGTGGTGGCCGGCACCGGGCTCCTGTCCGCCTTCGCCGACAACGTCACCACCGTCCTGTTCATGGCCCCGGTGGTGTCCAAGGCGGCGCGCAGCCTGCGCCTGTCGGTCTGGGCCCTGGCCATGCCGATGATCATGGCCGCCAACATCGGCGGCACCGCCACCCTGATCGGCGACCCGCCCAACGTCATCGTCGGCGTGGCGGCCGACCTGCCCTTCATGGCCTTCATCGAATTCCTGACGGTGCCGGTCATCTTCATGATAGTCGCGCTGTGCTCGTTCTCCGCCTTCTGGTACCGGCGCGACCTCGACGGCACCGCCGCCGCCGACGCCGAGGGCATGGAGGAGGTCCGGCTGCGCGACCCCGCCGTGCTCGCCTGGACCCTGGCGGTGGTGGCGCTGGTCTTCGCCGGGTTCTTCAGCCACAGCCTCACCCACCTGCCGGTCGGCGTCATCGCCTTCGCCGGCGCGGCGCTGACCATGATCGGTCGGCACATCATCCTGCGCCGCCAGGTCGGCGCCAAGAAGGCCGACCACGTCTTCACCCACGCCTTCGAACGCGGCATCGAGTGGCTGACCCTCGGCTTCTTCATCTTCCTGTTCATGGCCATCAGCGCCGCCGAGCACACCGGCCTGATCGCCGGCGCGGCGGCGCGGCTGCACGAACTGGTGGAGCTGGTGTCCGCCGATTTCGGCCTCGGCCTGCAGGCCAAGCTGCTGACGGCGGCGCTGCTGATCCTGGCGTTCAGCGCCGTCGCCTCGGCGGTGGTCGACAACATCCCCTACACGATCGCCGCGGTGGCCATCGTGCGCGTCCTGGTCTCCTCCTTCGCCGACGAGTTCCACGCGGCCGGCATGGCCGCCGCCGACGTCACCCTGGCCACCAACGTGCTGTGGTGGTCGCTGGCGCTGGGCGCCTGCCTCGGCGGCAACGGCACCCTGATCGGCGCCAGCGCCAACGTGACGACGGTCGGCCTGCTGGAGAAGGACGGGCACCACATGCCGTTCGTGGCCTTCCTGAAGTTCGGCGTCCCGGTCACGGCCATGACGGTCGCCATCGCCGCGCTCTATCTCACCTGCTACGTCTACGTCGGTGCCGTCGAGACCAACGTGATCGGCGCCGCCGCCCTGGTCCTGCTCGCCACCCTGGCGCTCCTCCGGGGCATCGGGCGGCGCCAGCGCGGCCGCGACCTGGTCGAGGCGTCGACCCGCCAGCAGGTGCCGTCGTGAGGGCGGCCGGCCCTCATCCCGGCGGATAGATGGCGGTGATGCCGGACACCACGGTCTGGGTCGCCAGGGCCGCCAGCACGATGCCGAGGATGCGGCTGACGGTGTGGATGACGGTGCGCCCCAGCAGGCGCCCGACGGCATCGGCGGTGGCCAGCACGGCGGTGACGGAGGCGATGACGAGGGCGGCGGCGCCGAGCACCACCGCCTGGCCGGCGGCATCGGCGCCGTAGCGGTCCATCAGCAGCATGATGGAGGTGATCGCCCCCGGCCCGGCGATCAGCGGGATGGCCAGGGGAAAGACGGCGAGATCGTGTGCCTCCTCGTCGGTGCGCGCCTCGCCGGCGGTCCGCTCCTTGCGGTCGGTGCGCCGTTCGAACAGCATCTCGAAGGCGATCCAGAACAGCAGCGCGCCGCCGGCGATGCGGAACGCCGCCATGTCGATGCCCAAGGTCGCCAGGACCGAGCGGCCGAAATAGGCGAAGAAGACGATGATGGCCAGGCTGATGGCGGTGCCGCGCAGCGCGATCATGCGCTTGCGGCGGGCATCGAAGCCCTGGGTCAGGCCGAGGAAGATCGGCACCAGCCCCACCGGGTCGATCACCACGAAGAAGACCACGAGCGCGCTGACCAGCGTCTCCACTCCCCGACTCCCCTACCCCCTTTTCGGTGCCGCACAGGGGAGCGCCGATCGGCGCCGCCGTCAACGCAAAAGGACCGTCAACGCAAAAGGGTGGCTCCCCGTCCCCACCCTTGCCGGCGCCAGGCGCTGCCCCACGTCAAGGGCGAGGGTCCGGCCGGCGACACCGGACGGACGGAGCCGGCCACGCCTGCGTGGCCACGCGACGGACAGGCCACAGCAACGGAGACCCGGCCATGAGCATGGACGCCGAGCGCAGCCGGACCAGCCCCGTGGAATCGATCGTCGCGCGCGAGCACTGGGACGCCATCGCCCGCTCGGCGATGGCCCAGGGCGGCGTGCTGATCCTCGTCGCCCTGATCCTCGGCATGCCGGTCTACGGCGCGCTGACCCTGATCCACATCGTCACCCTGCTGGGCGCCATCTTCGCCAACGTCATGGCGCTGCGCCTGGAGGAGGAGGGCCGGATCGAGCCGGCGGTGCAGGTCGCCCGCCGGTCGCTGGGCGCCCTCGCCGTCTCGACCGCGTCGATGGCGGTGCTGACGGCGATGGGCTGAAGCCGCCGTCCGGCGGCCTGGGGACTGAAGCCGCCGTCCGGCGGCCTGGGGATTGAGGCCGCCATCGGGCGGCCCGGGGCGGAGGCCGCCATCGGGCGGGCGGGTTGAACGGCGGCGGCAGGGACACACCTATCCAGAACACCCTGCTTTCCCACCCCAGAGACGCCGTCCATGGACAAAGGCACACCCAAGGCCATCCTCCTGCAGGACTACCGGCCGCCCGCCCACCTGATCGACACCGTCGACCTGCACTTCGACCTGCGCGAGGACGTCACCACCGTCCACGCCACCCTGGCGGTGCGGCGCAACCCCGCCGCGGCCGGCGCGGACGGCGAGACGGTGGAGCGTCCGCCCTTGGTGCTCGACGGGCAGCGGCTGGAGCTGGTGTCGGTGGCGCTGAACGGCAGGCCGCTGACGGCCGACTGCTACGCCGTCGACGCCGACCGCCTGACGGTGCCGCGGGTGCCCGACGCCTTCACCCTGGAGACGGTGGTCCGCATCAAGCCGCAGGAGAACACCGCGCTGGAAGGCCTCTACAAGTCCTCCGGCAACTTCTGCACCCAGTGCGAGGCGGAGGGCTTCCGCAAGATCACCTACTTCCCCGACCGCCCCGACGTGATGGCCCGCTACACCACGCGGATCGAGGCCGACCGGGCGCGCTATCCCGTGCTGCTGTCCAACGGCAACCTCGTCGATTCCGGCGAGGCGCCGGGTGGGCGCCACTGGACGCGCTGGGAGGACCCCTACCCCAAGCCCTGCTACCTCTTCGCCCTGGTCGCCGGCGACCTGCGTTGCGTCGAGGACCGCTTCCGCACCGCGTCCGGCCGCGACGTCGCCCTGCGCATCTACGTCGAGCCGGGCAACGAGGACAAGGTCGACCACGCCATGGCCTCACTGAAGAAGGCCATGGCGTGGGACGAGGAGGTGTTCGGGCTGGAGTACGACCTCGACGTCTTCAACATCGTCGCCGTCGGCGACTTCAACATGGGGGCGATGGAGAACAAGTCGCTGAACGTCTTCAACACGAAGTACGTGCTGGCGAAGCCGGAGACCGCCACGGACCAGGACTTCCTCAACATCGAGGCGGTCGTGGCGCACGAGTACTTCCACAACTGGACGGGCAACCGGGTCACCTGCCGCGACTGGTTCCAGCTGTCGCTCAAGGAAGGGCTGACGGTGTTCCGCGACCAGGAGTTCAGCGCCGACATGAACTCGCGGCCGGTCAAGCGCATCGCCGAGGTGCAGCGCCTGCGCACCGTGCAGTTCCCCGAGGATTCCAGCGCCATGGCGCACCCCGTGCGGCCGGCCTCCTACGTCGAGATCAACAATTTCTACACGCCGACCGTGTACGACAAGGGCGCCGAGGTCATCCGCATGATGCACACCCTCCTGGGCAAGGAGGGGTTCCGCAAGGGCATGGACCTGTACTTCCAGCGCCATGACGGGCAGGCGGTGACCTGCGACGACTTCGCCGCCGCCATGGCCGACGCCAGCGGGGTCGACCTGTCCCAGTTCAAGCTGTGGTACAGCCAGTCCGGAACGCCGTCGCTCGACGTCGCCGGCCGCTACGACGCGGCGGCGCGCACCTACCGTCTGACCGTCCGCCAGTCGGTGCCGCCGACGCCCGGCCAGCCGACCAAGCGGCCCATGCACATCCCGCTCGCCATGGGCCTGCTCGGCCCCGACGGGCAGGACCTGCCGCTGCGCCTCGCCGGCGAGGCGGCGCCGGTCGGCACCAGCCGCGTGCTCGAACTGAAGGGCGCGGAGGAAGTGTTCGAGTTCCAGGACGTGCCGGCCCGCCCGGTGCCCTCCCTGCTGCGCGGCTTCTCGGCACCGGTGCGGCTGAACTCCGACCTTGCGGACGAGGACCTCGCCTTCCTCATGGCCCACGACAGCGACGCCTTCAACCGCTGGGAAGCGGGGCAGACCCTGGGCACGCGGGTCCTGCTGGGCATGATCGCCGACCGCGCCGCCGGACGCCCGGCCGAGTTGCCCGAGACCTACGTCGCCGCCTTCGGCGCGCTGCTGGAGGACGCCGCCGGCGATCCCGCCTTCGCCGCCCAGGCGCTGGTCCTGCCGGGAGAGGCCTATCTCGCCACCCAGATGGACGTGGTCGACCCCGTCGCCATCCACGAGGTGCGCGAGCACGCCCGGCGCACCCTGGCGGCGGCGCTGCGCCCACGCTGGCTGGCGACCTACCGCGCCAACGCCGGCAACCAGCCCTTCTCCGTCGACGCCGCCGCCATCGGCCGCCGCGCGCTGAAGAACCTCGGCCTGGCCTATCTCATGGCCCGGCCGGACGAGGAGGCGCTCGGCCTCTGCCTCGGCCAGTTCCACGGCGCCCACGCCATGACCGACGTGATCGCCGCCCTGCAGCAGCTGGCCGACACCGACGCCGCCGAGCGCGACGACGCGGTCGCCGGCTTCTACGAGCGCTGGAAGGGGGAACCGCTGGTCGTCGACAAGTGGTTCATGGTCCAGGCCACCTCCAAGCGGGCCGGGGCGCTGGCCGACGTCACCCGCCTGCTCTCCCACCCCGCGTTCGAGATCCGCAACCCCAACAAGGTGTACGCGCTGATCGGCGCGTTCGCCGGCGGCAACCCCGTGCGCTTCCACGACGCGTCGGGAGCGGGCTACGCCTTCCTCGCCGACCAGGTGCTGCGCCTCGACCCGCTCAATCCCCAGGTCGCGGCACGGTTGATGGGACCGTTCTCCCGCCTGCGACGCTTTGACGCGGACCGCCAGGAGCTGATGCGCGGGCAGCTGCGGCGTATCGTCGCACAACCGGACCTGTCGCCCGACGTCTACGAGGTCGCCAGCAAGAGCCTCGACGAACCGGCAGCCTGAACGCGAATCGGGCCGGAGGATCTCTCCTCCGGCCCGTCGTCCCGCTCACGCCGTCGCACGAAGCGACGCGTGCGTCACTTGCTCTGCGCCTCGAGGTAGGCGATCAGGTTGTCGGCGGCCACGTCCGGATCGGCCTTCCACTTCGGCGACTTCTCCAGGCCGGCATAGGCCATGGTGCCGCCCGGGACGATCTGCTTGGGCGCCTTGAGGTAGGCCTTCAGGTTCTCCGGCGTCCAGGTGAAGCCGGCGGCGGCCTTCTCCTGCATCGGCTTGGAATAGCGGAAGCCTTCGATGGAGCCGGCGGCGCGGCCGACGACGCCGTGCAGGCTCGGGCCCACCTTGTTCTTGCCGGCTTCCACGGTGTGACAGGCCATGCAGTCCTTGAACACGTCCTTGCCGGCTTCGGCGTCGGCAGCCATGGCCCCGGTCGAGGCGAGGCCGAGGACGAGCGCCGCACCGGTCAGCAACTTCTTGTTCATTGGTCGATTCCCCTTGCGTTTGATGCCGGCCATTGCCGACACGGGTGATCCTGAAGGTGCTTTTGTTTCGGCCGGCCGGTGATGGTCTTTCAACCGGCTGGTGGCCGTCGGGTTCGTCGGCAGAATACACATATTCGACGAAAGGCCAACACCCACGACTCTCCCGGGAACGGCGGGCGGTGCCCCTCCCGCTCTCATTTCTTCAACCGAAGATCCACATGGCCAGCACCAGCACCAGGCCGACGACGACGGCCGCCCAGGGCACGTAGAAGCCGCCCGCCGCGCGCCCGACGGGAATCGGCAACGGCAGCTCGGGCGGCGGCGCGACGGCGGCCGCGGCGACGGACGGCGCGGCGGCGGACGGCGCGGCGGCGGGCGGTACCGGCTCCGCGGCGGGAACGGCGGGACCGACCACCTCGGCGAAGCGGGCGAAGAAGTCGTCGGCCATCTTGCGGGCGGCCGCCTGCACGAGTCGGGAGCCGACCTGGGCGAGCTTGCCGCCGACCTTGGCGTCGGCGGTGTAGGACAGGACGGTCGCGCCCCCCTCCTCCACCAGCCGCACGGTGGCGCCGCCCTTGGCGAACCCGGCGGCGCCGCCGGAGCCCTCGCCGGTGATGGTGCAGCTCTGCGGCGGGTCGAGGTCGCCCAGCGTGACCTTGCCGCCGAAGCGGGCGCTGACGGGGCCCACCTTCGCCTGCACCTTGGCCGTGAACTCGGTGTCGGAGACCTTCTCCACCGTCTCGCAGCCGGGAATGCACTGGCGCAGCACCTCGGGATCGTTCAGCGCCTCCCAGACGCGGGTGCGCGGTGCTCCGATGCGGTATTGGCCGGTCATCTCCATGGCGTCGTCTCTCCCTTGGGCTTGCCAGACCGCGACCGTAGCGTGGCGCCCGGCGCCGGAAAATAGTCCGAAGGTCCGTGCAAGGCGGACGGCGCCGGGCGCGGCCGTGCGATCCGCTACGCCGCGCCGGCGCTCGGCCCCGGACGGCGCGCGCCGCCGAGGAACAGGGCGACCGCGTGGCGCACGTGGCGGTCCACCTCGGCCATGGGGAGCGGGTGCCGCGGCAGGATCAGGCGCCGCAGGGTGAGATCGCCGATGACCATGCCGATGAAGACGCGGGCCGCCACCGGCGGGTCCTCGATCCGCAGGGCGCCCGCCGCTCCGGCCCGCTCCAGGTAGTCGGCCAGCCGGCGGACGGCCGGCTCGGGGCCGACCCGGAAGAAGGATTCGGCGATGTCGGGAATGCGGCCGCCCTCGGCCACGAGGATGCGGACGATCGCCGTCGTCTCGTCGTCGAGCAGCGCCTGGACGAAGTACAGGGCGAACTTGGTCAGCGCCTCCTCCGGGGGCGCGCGCTCGTCGGCCTGGGCCGCCGCCATCCCCTCCAGGATGCGGGCGCTGTTCTCCACCATCATCGCCCGGAACAGGCCCTCCTTGTCGCCGAACTGCTCGTAGAGGGTGGCACGCGACCCGCCGGCCCGCTCGATGATGTCGCTGAGCGTCGTCTTCTCGAATCCCTTCTCGATGAACAGCCGCCCGGCGGCCTCGAGCAGGGCCTGGCGGCGTGCCCGTCCGCGCGGACCGACCGCCGGCGGCTCCGTCTGGTTGTCCCGGTTCATCCCGCTTCCTCCGCATGCCCGCGCGGCCTCGCCTCGTCCACCGCTGCGTCGGCGGCGCGCCGCCCACGGACATCTGCCCGATTCGCCGCTACCGCGACAACAGGATCGGCACGTCGGCGGCGCCGAGCACCGTGCGGGTGGCGCCGCCGAACACCCGTTCGCGCAGGCGCGACCGGCCGTACGCGCCCATCACCAGCAGGTCGGCGCCGAGCGTCCGGGTGCGATCCAGGAGCACGCGCCCGGCGTCGCGCCCGGCGCACTGCTCGAGGACGACGGGAACGCCATGGCGCACCAGGTGGCGGGACAGGTCGGCGCCGGGGTCCGCCCCCAGCGTGCCGCACAGGCGCGCCTCGGGAACGACGACGAGATGCACCGCCTCGGCCGCGGCGAGGAAGGGCATCGCCCCGGCGACGGCGCTCGTCGCTTCGCGGCTGCCGTTCCAGCCGACGACGACCCGCCGGGCGATGCGGTCGGTCGGCCAGTCGAGCGGCAGGAGCAGGGTCGGCCGCCCCGATTCGAAGATGACGCCCTCGGACAGGCCGAGCGTCCGCGGCGGCCCCGCCGGGCGGTCGGGCGGCCCGACGATCGCCAGCCCGGCGTGCCGGGCGTGGAGCATGAGCGGCTCGCCCGCCTCGTCCTCGGCGAACCGCCACTCGCCGCTGACCCCGGCGCGGCCGCACAGCTCCTCGAACGACGCCCGGGTGCGCGCGGCGGAGGCGACGACGTCGCCGCGGTGGCGGCGCAGCATCGCCGCCAGCCCGCCGCCCCGGGCGAAGGCCTTGCACGGGGTGAGCTCGATGCGGTCGGCGACGAACGTCGCGATGACGTGCGCCCCCCACCGCGCGGCGAGCGCCACGGCAAAGGCGAGGCGCCCGGTCCGCCCGCTCTCCTCCTCGACGAAAACCACGATGTCCTTCGGCGTCACGGCGGCCTCCCGGGGGATCGGCACGGCCTCTGCGGCCCCGCCCGCCGCGCAACCCCCTTGCATGCCCCGGCGGGATGAATGTATTGTCCGGTACAGTGTACTGAAAGAGACAGTACATTTCAACGGAGCATCCAGGCCGCCGGCACCCGCGGTGCAGCGGGTCGCGCGGCCGGCGGGCGTCCGCCGGCGCGGCGCGCCGCGACGCCGCCCCACGGCGCCTTACGGGGAACCAGATGTCCAAAGCGAACGCGTTTCTGTCGGTGGCCGTGGCGGCCTTCCTGCCGGTGGCGCTGGCGGGCTGCGACGAACCGACCCAGGCCGCCGGCCGACCGGCGGCCGGACCGCCCGAGGTCGCGGTGATGACGGTCGAGCCGGCCCCCCTGGCCATCACGACCGAGCTGCCGGGGCGGACCGCCGCCTACCGCGTGGCCGAGATCCGGCCGCAGGTCGGCGGCATCGTCCTGAAGCGTCTCTTCCGCGAGGGCAGCGACGTCCGGGCGGGCGACCAGCTCTACCAGATCGATCCGGCCACCTACGAGGCCAGCCTGGCCAGCGCCGAGGCCGACGTCCGCAAGGCCGAGGCCAACCTCCAGGCGGCCCGCAACAAGGCGGCGCGCTACACCGACCTGGTCCGGCGCAGCGTCGTCAGCAAGCAGGACTACGACGACGCCGAGGCGTCCCTGAAGCAGAGCGAGGCGCAGCTCGCCGCCGCGAAGGCCGCCCGCAACCTCGCCCGCATCAACCTCGACTACACCCGGGTCGTCGCCCCCATCTCCGGCCGGATCGGCAAGTCCGCGGTGACCGAGGGAGCGCTGGTCACCGCCAACCAGGCGACCGCGCTGGCGACCATCCAGCAGCTCGACCCGATCTACGTCGACGTGACGCAGACGGCGTCCCAGCTCATGCGGCTGCGCCAGGACATGGCGAGCGGGCGCATCCGTCCCGCCGAGCCCGACCGCATCCCCGTCACCCTGTTCGCCGGTGCGACCGACACCCCCTACGCCCGGCGCGGCGAGCTCCAGTTCTCCGACGTCACCGTGGATCCGGGAACCAGCTCGGTCCAGTTGCGGGCGGTCTTCCCCAACCCGGACCAGGACCTGCTGCCCGGCCTCTTCGTGCGCGCCCGGATCGAGCAGGGCGTCGCCGACGGCGCGATCACCGTGCCCCAGGCGGCCGTCGCCCGCGGCGCCGACGGTGGCGCCTACGTCTGGGTGGTCGGCGCCGACGACACGGTGGCGCAGCGGCCGATCGTCGCCGACCGGGCGGTCGGCAACGCGTGGCTGGTGACCGACGGGCTGCGGGCCGGCGACCGGGTGGTGGTGGAAGGGCTGCAGAAGGTCCGGCCCGGCGCCGCGGTGAAGGCGCTGCCGGCCGCGGACACGGTGGCCGCGCTGCCGGCCGCGACGGCACGCTGAGGCGGGGTGCGGCCATGTCCGGTTTCTTCATCGACCGCCCCGTCTTCGCCTGGGTGATCGCCATCGTCATCATGCTGGCCGGCGGCCTGGCGATCCTCGGCCTGCCGGTCGAGCAGTACCCGAAGATCGCGCCGCCCCAGGTGTCGATCACCGCCAGCTACCCCGGCGCCTCGGCGAAGACGCTGGAGGATTCGGTCACCCAGGTCATCGAACAGAAGATGACCGGGCTCGACCACTTCCGCTACATGTCCTCGTCCAGCGACTCCGCCGGCAACGTCACCATCACCCTGACCTTCGAACCCGAGGCCGACCCCGACATCGCCCAGGTCCAGGTGCAGAACAAGCTGCAGCTGGCGACGCCGCTGCTGCCCCAGGAGGTGCAGCAGCAGGGCCTCCAGGTGTCCAAAGCCGCCAACGACTTCCTGATGGTGGTCGGGTTCTATTCGTCGGACGGGCGCCTCGGCCAGGGCGACATCGCCGACTACGTCGCCTCGAACCTGCAGGACACGCTCAGCCGCGTCGGCGGCGTCGGCGACGTCACCGTGTTCGGCCCGCAGCACGCCATGCGGATCTGGCTCGACCCCGACACGCTGAACAGCCACGGGCTCACCACCGTCGACATCGTCTCCGCCATCGAGACCGAGAACGCCCAGATCGCCGCCGGCCAGCTCGGCGGCGCCCCCGCCGTTCCCGGCCAGCGGCTCAACGCCACGATCGTCGCGCAGACGCGGATGGAGACGCCGGAGGAGTTCGGCGCCATCCTGCTGCGGGTCAACGCCGACGGGTCCCAGGTGCGCCTGCGCGACGTCGCGCGCATCGAGGTCGGCTCCGAGAGCTACGAGATCACCGCCCGCTACAACGGCAAGCCGGCCGCCGGCCTGGGCATCAAGCTGGCGACCGGGGCCAACGCCCTCGACACGGCGGCCGCGGTGAAGGCCCGCGTCGCCGAGCTGTCCGCCTTCTTCCCGGCCGGGCTGGAGGTGATCTACCCCTACGACTCCACGCCCTTCGTCGAGCTGTCGATCCACGAGGTGGTCAAGACGCTGTTCGAGGCGATCGTCCTGGTCTTCGTGGTGATGTACGTCTTCCTGCAGAACCTGCGGGCGACGCTCATCCCCACCATCGCCGTGCCGGTCGTCCTCCTCGGCGCGTTCGGCGTCCTCGCGGCGTTCGGCTTCTCGATCAACACGCTCACCATGTTCGGCATGGTGCTGGCGATCGGCCTGCTGGTGGACGACGCCATCGTCGTGGTGGAGAACGTCGAACGGGTGATGGCCGAGGAGGGGCTGCCGCCGCGCGAGGCGACCCGCCGCTCGATGGGGCAGATCACCGGCGCGCTGGTCGGCATCGCCCTGGTGCTGTCGGCCGTGTTCGTGCCCATGGCCTTCTTCGGCGGATCGGCGGGGGCCATCTACCGGCAGTTCTCGCTGACCATCGTCTCCGCCATGGCGCTGTCGGTGGTGGTGGCGCTGGTGCTGACCCCGGCGCTGTGCGCGACCATGCTGAAGCCGGCCGCCGCGGGGCACGGGCACGGGGCGGGCGGTCCCTTCCGCCTGTTCAACCGCGGCTTCGACGCCGGCAGCCGGGCCTACGTGCGCGGCGTGCGCGGTGCGGTGTCGCGGCTCGGCCGCTACGGCGTCGCCTATCTGCTGATCCTCGCCGGCCTCGCCTATCTGTTCCTGCGGATGCCCTCGTCCTTCCTGCCCGAGGAGGACCGCGGCCAGCTCTTCCTCCTGTGGTCCGCCCCGCCGAACGCCACCATCGAGCGCACCCTGGAGACCGCCCGGGCGGTGGAGGCCCAGCTGCTCGACGGCGAGCGCGACAGCGTCGAGGGGTTGTTCACCATCGCCGGCTTCAACTTCGCCGGGCGCGGCCAGAACGCCGGCATGGCGTTCGTCCGGCTCAGGGACTGGGACGCGCGGACGACGCCGGACCGCAAGCCCCAGGCGATCGCCGCACGGACCATGGCGGCCCTTTCCCAGGTCAAGGACGCGGTGGTCTATGCGTTCCTGCCGCCGTCGGTTCCCGGCCTCGGCAACGCCACCGGCTTCGACCTGCAGCTGGTCGACCGCGGCGGCCTCGGCCACGAGCGGCTGATGCAGGCGCGCAACCAGCTCCTCGGCATGGCGGCGCAGAACCCCAAGCTGGTCGGCGTCCGCCCCAACGGGCTGGAGGACACGCCCCAGTACACGCTGAGCGTCGACCGCGAGAAGGCGAGCGCGCTCGGCCTGTCGCTCGGCGCCATCAACGCCACCCTGTCGGCGGCGTGGGGGTCGACCTACGTCAACGACTTCATCGACAACGGGCGGGTCAAGAAGGTCTTTCTCCAGGCCGACGCGCCGTTCCGCATGCAGCCGGGCGACCTCGACCGCTGGTACGTGCGCAACGGCGACGGCCGGATGGTCCCCTTCTCCGCCTTCTCCATGGCCCGCTGGACCTACGGCTCGCCGAAGCTGGAGCGCTACAACGGCATCTCCTCGGTCAACGTCCAGGGCGCCGCCGCGCCGGGGGTGAGCTCCGGCGAGGCGATGGCCGAGATGGAGGCGATGGCCGCCACGCTGCCGCCGGGCATCGGCTACGAGTGGACGGGCCTCTCCTACGAGGAGCGGCTGAGCGGCTCCCAGGCGCCGGTGCTCTACGCCATCTCCATGCTCGTCGTCTTCCTCTGCCTGGCAGCCCTGTACGAGAGCTGGTCGGTGCCGGCGGCGGTGATCCTCGTGGTGCCGCTGGGCGTCGTCGGCGCGGTGCTGGCGGCGCAGTTGCGCGGTCTGCCCAGCGACATCTACTTCCAGGTCGGGCTGCTGACCACCATCGGCCTGTCGGCCAAGAACGCCATCCTCATCGTCGAGTTCGCCAAGGCCCTCTACGACCAGGGCATGGAGCTGAAGGAGGCCGCCGTCGAGGCGTGCCGTCAGCGCCTGCGTCCGATCATCATGACCTCGCTGGCCTTCGTGCTCGGCGTCCTGCCGCTGGCCACCAGCAGCGGCGCCGGCTCGGAGAGCCAGAACGCCATCGGCGTCGGCGTGATGGGCGGCATGATCTCGGCGACGGTGCTGGCCGTGCTCTTCGTCCCGGTCTTCTTCGTCGCGGTCCACCGGCTGTTCGTCCGTCGTCCCGCCCCGTCCGCGGAACCGAGCCCCGCCGCCAGCCCCTGACCGCCGGCACCGGACCGGCCGGAAGCCTCCCCACCCGTTCGCCGATGGGCGGCCGCCCCTGCCGGGGCGGCCCGTCCGCAAGGCTTGGCACGATCGTTGCCAGATGGAGTACCGACGTTGCGCCGACGCCGGGGATTCGTTCGTTCACGACCGCCACACCGCGCCACGGCACCGGTCACGCCGCTCACCGGATGGGCAGGTGCCTGATTGTTGGTCAGGCAAGCCGCCGCCGGACGCGGCGGCCCCGCCCGATCCGGGAGCGGATTGACCGTGCGTGATTGCCTGTGTTACGGGCCAAGAGAAGGGACGAGTTTGTTCTGGCATTGGCAAAATACAGATAAGACATGCTGAACGGGACTCTTGCCATGCACAAGACGACGCCGCTGTTTCCTCCAGGACACGACGGGGTTCCGGCGGCACGGGACGGCACGAACCTTCGCCATGCGCGGCGCGCCGTCGCCACGGTCGCCGCCCTGGCCGTGCTGGCGGCTCCCGCCGCCGCCGTGGCGCAGACCGAGGAGCTCCTGGCGCGTCTGGAGGCGGTGGAGAAGATCCAGGCCAACCTGAACTTCGTCTGGGTGATGGCCGCCGCCGCCCTGGTCATGTTCATGCAGGTCGGCTTCCTGCTGCTCGAGGCGGGCCTGGTCCGCTCGAAGAACTCGATCAACGTGGCCCAGAAGAACCTCGTCGACTTCGTCCTGGCGGTGTCGATCTTCGGTGTCGTCGGCTTCGCCGTCATGTTCGGCAACAGCCTGGGCGGGCTGGTCGGCTGGAACACGAACATGCTGGCGTTCAATCACGCCAACGACTGGGACTACGCCTTCTTCATCTTTCAGCTCGTGTTCTGCGGCACGGCGGCGACGATCGTCTCCGGCGCGGTGGCGGAGCGCATGCGCTTCAACAGCTATCTCTGGGCGACGATGTTCGTCTCCGGCGTCATCTACCCGGCGTTCGGCCATTGGGCCTGGGGCAATCTGCTGATCCCGGACAACGCCACCTGGCTGAGCGGCCAGGGCTTCATCGACTTCGCCGGCTCCACCGTCGTCCACTCCGTGGGCGGCTGGGTCGCCCTCGCCGCGGTGATCGTGCTGGGCCCCCGCATCGGCCGCTTCGGTCCCGGCGGCCGCGTCAACACCATCCAGGGCCACAGCCCGGTGCTCGCCACCTCGGGCGCCCTCATCCTCTGGGTCGGCTGGATCGGCTTCAACGGCGGCTCGACCCTGGCCGGCACGCCGCAGTTCGCGCACATCGTCTTCAACACCATCGTCTCCGGCGCCGTCGGCGGCGTCGTCGGCATGATCGTCGGCCGCGTCCTCGACCGGCTGTGGCGGGTCGACCGCGTCATCAACGGGGTGCTCGGCGGGCTGGTCGCCATCACCGCCGGCTGCGACGCGGTGAGCGCGCTGGGAGCCGTGTTCATCGGCGCCTCCAGCGGCGTCGTCGTGCTGGTCGCCGGCGAGGCCATGGAGCGGCTGTTCAAGCTCGACGACGCGGTGGGCGCGGTGCCGGTGCACGGCGTGTGCGGCGCCTGGGGCACCTTGATGACCGCCTTCTTCGCCACGCCGGACAAGCTGCAGGCCGGCAGCGCCTGGGCGCAGTTCCTGGTCCAGGCGGAGGGCGTCGCCGCCGCCTTCGTCTGGGCCTTCGGGCTGTCGCTGCTCTTCTTCAAGCTGGTGGATTCCGCCACCACCGGCGGCATGCGCGTGTCGCGCGAGGACGAGCTGCTCGGCCTGAACGAGGCCGAGCACGGGGCGACGCTGGGCACCGGCGGCCTGCTCGCCAACCTGCTCGCCCTGTCGCGCGGCGGCGCCGACCTCAAGATCCGCCTCGACGAGGGGTCGGGGGACGAGGCGTCGGAGCTGGCGTTCGCCTACAACCGGCTGATCGACAACATCGAGCACGTGGTCGGCGGCGTCGCCGGCAGCGCCCGCGACCTCTCGCTGGCCGCCCGCGACCTGTCGGCGCTGTCGGCCGAGCTGGCGGTCCAGGCCCGCGACACCACGGCGAAGGCGTCGGTCGTGTCGGACAAGACGGCCACCGTGCGCACCAGCATCGACCGCATGGCCGGCGTGGTGCGCGCCGTCGACCAGCACGCCGCCGGCATCGACCGCGCCGCCGCCAGCATGGCCGACCACATCGGCCGCGCCAGCGCCGACACCGACCGCGTCACCGCCCGCATCGCCGCCATCGAAACCGGCATGGCGGCCGCCCGCCGGGTGGTCGACGGCGCCATGGCCCACGCCGGCAAGGCCAGCGCCACGGTCGACGAGCTGGGCCGCGCCGCCGGGGCGATCGGCGACGTGCTGAGCCTGATCCGCGAGATCGCCGAGCAGACCAACCTGCTGGCGCTGAACGCCACCATCGAGGCGGCCCGCGCCGGCGAGGCAGGGAAGGGCTTCGCCGTCGTCGCCGCCCAGGTGAAGACCCTGGCCGGCCAGACCGCCCATGCGGTGGAGGACATCGAGGCGAAGATCGCCGCCATCCAGGCCGAGGCCGGCGACGCCGTGACGGTGATCCGCGCCATCACCGGCGTCATCGACACCCTCGACGCGTCGGTGCACGACGTCTCCACCGCCGTCGGCGAGCAGGCCCAGGCGGCCCAGCAGATCGCCGCCAGCATGACCGAGGCCAACCACGAGGCCGCCGACGTCGCCGGCGCCATCGGCGACGTCGCCGCCTCGGCGCGTGACGCGCTGGGCGTCGTCGACACGGCGGTCCGCGAGAGCCGGCAGGTGGCCGGCGAAACGGTCGCCATGCGCGCCGCCGCCGAGGCCACCGACGCCCGCGCCGGGCAGCTCGCCGCCACCGCCGCGGCGATCGGCGACATCGCCCTGCGGCTGCGCGGCCTCGTCGGCACCATCGTCAGCGACGAGCCCGAACCGCACGCCCTGCCGCTGGCCGCCCAATGACCGACAGCGCCGCGCACCACCCGCCGCGGGCCGCCTCCGTGCTCCACCGCCTCTTCGGCCGCCCCCGGGAACGGCGCCGCGACCGCCGCGTCGACGGCAGCGGCGCCTGGCTGGTCTGCCGCGGCCACCGCCTGCCGCTGGCCGATCTGTCGCTGGGCGGGCTGCGCGTGCGCCAGGCGCCGGCGTCGCTGGTGTCCGTCGGCGAACGGATCGACTTCTCGCTCGAGCTGCCGATGGCGGTGCGCCCGCTGCTGGTGCAGGGCGAGGGCGAGGTGGTGCGGGTCGCTCCCGGCGAGTTCGCGCTCCGCTACGTCTCGGCCGACCACCGGCTGATGCGGGTGCTGCACTATTTCCTCGGCAGCCGCCCGCCGCAGGACGGTCGGCGGCACCGGTCCTGACCGCGCCCGCTCTAAATTCAAATGTTTGAAGCAAGATTCACGGTTTTGGCCGGATCGGCCAAAAGCGATCTTGCTCTAGCCGGCCGGCGCTGCGACGGGAACGCAGTTCTGCACGATGGGCGCGCAGGCCGACGGGTCGGCGCCGGGCGGGAAGGTGACGCGGCGGACGATGTCGCCGCCGAGGACGACGGTCGCCTCGCACCCCTCGTAGGTCCGCGTGCCGCTGCCGAACAGGGGAAAGCCGAGGCCGATGCCCAGCCCGACGCCGCCCGACCCGCCGGCCACGCCGAGGCTGGTCGACGGCCCGCCGTAGCCGTAGGCGCCGCGCGAGACGTAGGTGTAGAACTCCGCGCCGTCGGCCGTCGCCTGGCGCGCCGGCACGCCGGCGCACGACAGGAGCTGCGCCTTCGGCATGCCGACCATCGCCGTCTGGGCCCGCCGCACCAGCGCGGCGTCGTCGGCGCCCGTCGCGCAGGCGGCGAGCAGAAGCATGGGCGCCAGCGCCATCGCCGCGCGCGTCACCGTCGTCATGGCCGGACCTCCCGCGTCAACCACCATCCCCTCGTGAAACCCGGCCGGCCGGCCCCTGTTCCGCGGGCCGGCCGGCGCTACTCGCCGGCCGCCAGCGGCTCGGCGTAGAGGCCGACCGCGGTCACCCGCCGCAACGGTCCGGGAACCGCTCCGCCCGGGCCGGCGCCCGCCGTCCCGGCGGCGGCCGGCGGGGCGTCCGCTTCGACCAGGAAGCTGCTGCCGCCGTCGCCGTCGGCGCGGGCCAGCACGGCGGTCTCCCGCCAGCCGAGGGGCGCCAGCGCCGCGGCGACCGCCTCGGTCGACGTCGCCGCCGCCGCCTCGACGACCAGCAGGCTGCGGTCGCGGCCCGACGGGTCCGCCTCGTAGGGCGCGATGACGAAGCCCGGGGCATCCACGTGGCCTGCCGCCGGCGGCACGAAGGGCAGGCGCGCCACCACCCGGAGCGCCGTCCCCGGCAGGTCGCGCCACCACGGCGCGCCGCCGGCGTCCAGCGGCACCACGGCGACATCGGCCGCGCCGCTCTCCAGCACGCCGCGCAGGGCGGCCGCGGAGTCGGCCCGCGTCAACGCCGTGCCGGCCCCGAAGTAACCGGTCGCCAGCGCGTAGGACACCGCCTCGGGCGCGGCGTAGGCGACCGTGAAGTCGGTCTGCAGGCCGATCGACGAGGCGATGATCTCCTGCCAGACGCGCCAGGCCGCCGCGTCGGGCAGCGGCCCCTCGTTCTGCGCGGCGAGCCGGCGCATCAGCGCCGCCTGGCGGCCCGGCCGGTAGACCGGTCCGGCCCCGCCCTTCTTGGCCGCCGCCACCTCCAGGCTGATGGCGGACCGCCGGTTCAGCAGATCGAGCAGCCCGCGGTCGGCCGCGTCGATGTCCTTGCGGATCTCCTCCAGCGGGCGTGCCGGCTGGGCGTGGCCGGGCGCGGCGACCACCGCCAGGACGACGGCGAGGCAGGGAAGAAGGCGGTGACGGGTCATGGCACGGCAGACGGTCGTGGCGGATGCGTCGACCATAACACCCCGCCCGCCCGCCGGCGATGGCGGGATGACGGGGCTGCGGGGTGACGGTGGCCGGTTGACGACGGCCCTCCCGCCGCCGTAGGGGTGGAGGGCCGCGCCGCCGGCGCCATTCGGAGACCGTCCCATGACCGCCACCGTCCATCTCGCCCTGGGCAGCAACCTGGGCGACCGCCTGGGCAACCTCGAAGCCGCCATCGCCCGGCTCGGCGCGGGCGGCGTGCGGATCACCGCCCGTTCGCGGGTCTACGAGACGGCGCCGATGTACGTGACCGACCAGCCGGCCTTCCTCAACATGGCGGTGGCCGGCGAGACGGCGCTCGACCCGCAGGCACTGCTGGCCCTGGCCAAGCGCATCGAGGCGGAGCTGGGGCGGCGCACCGGCGGCCTGCGCTTCGGTCCGCGCGAGGTCGACGTCGACATCCTGTTCCACGGCGACCGCGTGCTCGACAGCGCCGACCTCACGGTGCCCCACCCCCGCATGGCCGAGCGGGCGTTCGTCCTGCGCCCGCTCGCCGACATCGCCGCGGCGGTCCGCCATCCCCGGCTGGGGCGCAGCGTCGCCGACCTGCTGGCGGCGGCCCCCGGCGCCGACACGGTGGTGCCGTACGCCGGGGGGGCGGCGGCGGACGGTCAGTAGAAGCGCCAGCGCCCCGTCAGCGCACGGTGTCGGCGCAGCAGGCGGGCGTAGGCGGCGAGCGCCGTGGCGAACAGGAGCCCGCCGAAGATGTCGTAGCCCGAGCCGGACGCCACCGCCATGACCGCCGCGGCCACCGGGATCGACCACGCCACGACGCGGATGTTCTTGACGAGTTGCCGGGCCTGCCGCTCGCGGTAGGCGTCGGCGATGCGGCGGGCGTCGCCGTCCTCCTCCAGCGGAGCGCCGGGCATGTCGAGGGCCGGGGCGGTCATTCGCACCACCGCGCCAGGGTGGCGTCGATCTCGGCGCCGCTGGCGACCCGGTAGCGCTCGCGGAACGCCGCCGCGCGCTGGCAGCGCCGGACGCCGTCGCCGTCGACGAAGAAGACATGGCCGGAGGACGCCTCGGAGACGCGCACGGCGCCCTCGACGGCGTTGTAGCGCGGAGAATACCAGCGGTGACGCGCGATCTGCACTGCAGCCTCCTCTTCCACGGTTCCCTCGGGCTTGCTCCGCCCGTGTCATATACGGAAAGCTCCGGCCTCCGTTCCGGACATTTCCGATCCCGTTTTTGGTATACCAGATCCCGAATGCCTGGTTCAAGCGCTCTTCCGCAGCGTCCCGCACACCGCTTTCGGCGGCCGCCGCTCGCCGGGGGGCTCCGGTCGGGTGGCATTCGTCGCACCGTGGGCTATACTGCCGGCCCTTCAGCCGATGCGGCGCCGACGCCCTCATCCGGGAGATCCAGCCCTTGGCCGACCAGCCCTCCGCGCGCAGCGCCGCCGCCTCCGGCGGGGCCACCTACACGATCTTCCTGCGCGACTTCACGTCGGCGGTGGCCCTGAGCGGGCGCGACGGACGCCACGCGGCGCGCATCAACATCCGCCTGACGGTCGCCCACCCCGGTGCCGGCTTCCCCGACGACATCGCCGCCGTCCTGTCCTACGAGGACATCGTCCTCGACCTGCGGGCCCTGTGTGCCGACGCGACGGTGGCCGGCCCGGCGGATCTCGCCGAGCGCACCGTCCGGCTGTGCCTGGCGCCGGCGCGGGTGCAGCGGGCCTGCGTCACGGCCGAGATCGCCGGGGCCGGCAGCGACGAGATCGTCCGCGAGCGGACGCCCGGACCCTGAACCGCCCGGACCAAGGTCCTATGACGTTGGGCCGGAATCGCGGAAAGCCGCCGGCCCGCGCTCACCCAAAGCGTTAATGACAGAATCCCTCGGGTTGTATTAGTGTGCGCCCACAGCGTTGGCGGGATTGTACGGGCCGGCAAGAGCCCGCGGCATCCCGGCGGCGCCCGATGCCGAGGGAGGAAAGGCATGGACCACCAGAGGGCCCCGAGTCTGTCCGAGATGCTGGATGACCCGATCGTCGTCGCCGTGATGCGCCGCGACGGCGTCAGCCGGGAACAGGTGCAGGCAGTGATCGAGCAAGTCCGCCGCAACCTCCGCGCCCAGCGCGCCCTGCGGGAGCGGCTCGCCGCCTGATCCCGTCCCTTCCGGTTCCGAACCGTCACCCGGAGAAAGGCGTTCGATGTCCCGCATCGAACGCCTTTCGTCTTGTCACGCCGCCTTGCCGTGGAAATCGAAGCCGGCGCTCTCCACCGCCTTGCGCACCACCTCGTCGGAGGCGCCGTCGACGGCCACCGTGCCGGACGGCAGGTCGACGTCGACCCGCGCCTGGGGTGCCAGCTTGACGATGGCGTTGGTGACCGAACGGGCGCAGCCGCCGCAGGTCATGCCGTCGACCTTGTACTTCTCTGCCATGGGATGGTCCTTTCCGGTGTCGTGGGTTGGTCGGATCGCAAGGTCCCTGCGGTTCAGCCGCACGAACAGCGGGCGCGCACGACGGTGCTGACCGGCACCAGGACGAAGCCGCGGCGCCGCATCTCGGGCAGCCAGTCGGCGAGCGCCGCCAGCGTGGCGTCGTGCGGGTGCCCGATGGCCACGGCGTAGCCGTGGGCGCGCGCCACCGCCTCGGTCCGGGCGAGCTGGGCGCGCACGGCGGCCACCGTCTGCGTGTTGTCGAGGAAGATGTCGCGCTCGGCGAAGGGCAGGTCGAGCCCGCGCGCCAGGTCCGGCCCGACGGTGCCGGGCGTGGTGCGGCTGTCGAGCCAGAGCAGGCCGCGGCGCCGCAGCTCCGCCAGGACCGGCGCCATCACGGCGCGGTCGGCGGTGAAGCGGCTGCCCATGTGGTTGTTGACGCCGACATAGCCGTCGAAGGCCGACAGCGCCTGCTCGAGGCGGCGCGCGATGTCGTCCGGCGCCAGGCCGACCAGCAGGGCCCCGGGGCCGGGGTCCGCCCGCACGCTCGGCTCCATCGGCAGGTGGACCATCAGCTCGTGCCCGGCGGCGCGCGCCGCCCCGGTCTGCTGCGGCAGGGCGTGGGCGTAGGGCAGCCAGGCCAGGGTCAGCGGCCCCGGCAGCGCGACGGTGCGGGCCGACCGCTTGCGGTCGACGCCGAGGTCGTCGATGACGACGGCGATGGCCGGCCGGCCGTCGACCGCCGGGGCCGCCACCGCGTTCCTCCGCCACGCCGGCACGCCGCCGCCGGCCGGCGGCGGTGGCGGTGGCGGCTGCATGGCCACCGGGACGACCGGCGGCCGCGGCTCCGGGACGGGGGGCACCGCCGGCGGCGCCGCGTCCGCCGCGTCCGGTGCCGCTCCCGGTGCCGTCACCGGTCCGGCCGCAGGGGCGGGTGGCGAGGCGGGCGGCGGCGCCGGACGGGCCGGCGGCATCGGGGCCGGAACCGGCGCCAGGGTCGGCGAGGCGACGACCACTCGCGCCGGTTCGGGCGGCGACGTGCCGACCAGCGCCGAGACCGCCGCCGCGCCGGCGAACACGCCGGCGACCGCCACCAGCCCGGCCAGCACCGGCCAGCCGGGCCGCTCCTTGGCGGCCGCCCGCCGCCGGCCCCGCCGCGCCGCCATCAGCCCCGGCCCCCGGCGCCGTGGCAGCAGTCGACGTGCCCGGCCGGCAGCCGCGACGGGTCGGCGATGCCGTCGAGGATCGGGCAATCGGGGCGATGGTCGCCGGCGCAGTGGTCGACGAGGTGCTGCAGGGTGCCGCGCATGCTCAGCAGCTCGGCCACCTTGGCGTCGATCTCGGCGATGTGGTTGAGCGCCAGCGCCCGCACGTCGGCGCTGGCGCGGCCGCGGTCGTGCCACAGCGCCAGCAGCGCCCCCACCTCCTTGACGGAGAAGCCGAGCGACCGGGCGCTCTGGATGAACCGCAGGGTCGACACGTCGCGCTCGCCGTAGACGCGGTAGCCGGCGGCGGTGCGCCCGGCGGACGGAATCAGCCCGACGCTCTCGTAGTAGCGGATCGTCTTCGCCGGCACGCCGGAGCGCTTGGCGACGGTGCCGATGTTCATGGCAGGTCCTGACCGTCCTCTGGGGAGCCGCGGGGCGCGACGGCGCCACGGTGCGCACACTGCGCCTTCCAGCCGCAGGAAGGTCAAGGCCTTTCGTCGCAGCGCCGGGAGGCTGGAAATCCGCCCACCGGCCGGTTAGGGTAGCCCCCCGTGAACGAGGCCGGAACGGCGGACCGCTGCCATGCTGCTCCTGATCGACAACTACGACAGCTTCACCTACAACCTCGTCCATTACCTGGGCGAGCTGGGGGCCGAGGTTGTGGTGCGCCGCAACGACGCGCTCTCGGTGGCCGAGGCGATGGCCATGAAGCCGGACGGCATCGTCCTCTCCCCCGGGCCGTGCGACCCCGACAAGGCCGGCATCTGCCTGCCGCTGATCGCCGCCGCCGAGCGGACGCGGATGCCGCTGCTCGGCGTCTGCCTGGGCCACCAGGCGATCGGCCAGGCGTTCGGCGGCAACGTGGTGCGGGCGCCGGTGCCGATGCACGGCAAGGTCGACGCCATCCACCACGACGGCCGCGGCGTGCTGGCCGGCCTGCCCTCGCCGTTCCGGGCCACCCGCTACCATTCGCTGATCGTCGAGCGCGGCAGCCTGCCGGAGTGCCTGCGCGTCACCGGCGAGACCGCCGACGGCCTGATCATGGCGCTGATGCACAAGGAGCTGCCGATCCACGGCGTCCAGTTCCACCCGGAGAGCATCGAGAGCGAGCACGGCCACGCCATCCTCAAGAACTTCCTGACCATCACGCGCCCGCTGGAGACCGTCGCATGAGCCAGCCCGCCGCCTCCGGCGACCTCACCGCCATGAAGGCCATCCTCGCCCGGGTCGCGGCCGGGCAGCGCCTGGACGAGGCGGACGCCGGCCGCGCCTTCGACATCATCATGTCGGGCAACGCCACGCCGTCGCAGATGGGCGGCTTCCTGATGGCGCTGCGGGTGCGCGGCGAGAGCGTCGACGAGATCACCGGGGCGGCCCGGGTGATGCGCGCCAAGGCGGTCCCCGTCGAGGCGCCGGCGGGCACCATCGACACCTGCGGCACCGGCGGCGACGGCGCCGGCACCTACAACATCTCCACCGCCGCGGCGCTGGTGGCGGCGGCCTGCGGCGTGCCGGTGGCCAAGCACGGCAACCGCGCCATGTCCTCAAAGTCGGGCGCGGCCGACGTGCTGGCGGCCCTCGGCGTCAACCTCGACTGCGACATGGCGCTGGTGAAGAAGGCGCTGTGGGAGACCGGCATCGGCTTCCTGATGGCGCCCCGCCACCACCTGGCGATGCGCAACGTCGGCCCGACCCGGGTCGAGCTGGGCACCCGCACCATCTTCAACCTGCTGGGCCCGCTCTCCAACCCGGCCGGCGCCAAGCGCCAGCTCCTCGGCGTCTATGCGCCGGAATGGGTGGAGCCGCTCGCCCAGGTGCTCAAGCGCCTGGGATCGGAGGCCGCCTGGGTGGTGCACGGCGCCGACGGGCTCGACGAGATCACCACCACCGGGCCGACGCGGGTCGCCCAGCTTCGCGACGGCGTCGTCAGCGTGTTCGACGTCGAGCCGCAGGATGCCGGTCTGTTCGTCGCCTCGCCCGAGGCGCTGAAGGGCGGCGACGCCGAGACCAACGCGGCGGCGATCCGGGCGCTGCTGGACGGGGCGCACGGCCCCTACCGCGACATCGTCCTCCTGAACGCCGCCGCCGCGCTGGTGGTGGCCGGCAAGGCGGCGGACCTGCGCGGCGGGGTCGACCTCGCCCGCCACGCCATCGACGGCGGCGGCGCCCGCGACGTGCTGCGCCGCCTCGTCACCATCACCAACGAAACGGTGCCGGCATGAGCGACGTCCTCACCCGAATCTGCGACGCCAAGCGGGCGCTGGTGACCGCGCGCAAGTTCGCCCGCCCCCTGGCCGACGTGGAGAAGGCCGCCCGCGCCGCGCCGCCGCCGCGCGGCTTCGCCGCGGCGTTGCGGCGCGCCGTCGCCGAGGGGCGCTACGGCCTGATCGCCGAGATCAAGAAGGCCAGTCCCTCCAAGGGTGTCATCCGGCCCGACTTCGACCCGCCGGCGCTGGCCCGCGCCTACGCGCTGGGCGGCGCCACCTGCCTGTCGGTGCTGACCGACGAGCCCTATTTCCACGGCCGCGACGAGTACCTGGTGGCGGCCCGCGGCGCCGTCGACCTGCCGGCGCTGCGCAAGGACTTCATGATCGACCCCTACCAGGTGGCGGAGGCACGGGCGCTCGGCGCCGACTGCATCCTGCTGATCATGGCGGCCCTCGACGACGCCCTCGCCGCCGACCTGGCGGCGGCGGCGCATGGCTGGGGGATGGACGTGCTGGTCGAGGTCCACGACCGTCCGGAGCTCGACCGCGCGCTCGCGCTCGACGCCGAGCTGTTCGGGGTCAACAACCGCAATCTCAAGACGTTAGCGGTCGATCTTAAGACGACGGAAGAGCTGGCGCCGCACGTTCCCGCCGACCGCACCCTGGTCGCCGAAAGCGGCCTCCACGGGCCGGCCGACCTGGCGCGCATGGCCGCCGCGGGGGCGCGCTGCTTCCTCGTCGGCGAGTCGCTGATGCGCCACGACGACGTCGCCGCCGCCACCCGCGCCTTGCTGGCGCGCGCGGCCTGAGCATCGGAGCGGCCCCGTGCCGGACATCGCCGTCACCGCCGAGAGCCCGCTCGCCGCGGAGGCCGCAGGGCTCATCGGCGAACTCGACCGCTATCTCAACGCCCTCTACCCGGCCGAGGAGAATTTCCTCCTCGACCCGGCGGCGCTGGCGGCACCGGAGATCCGCTTCTTCCTGGCGCGCCGGGACGGAGAGGCGGTGGGGTGCGGTGCGCTGCGCGTCGACAGGGCGGACGGCTACGCGGAGATCAAGCGCATGTACGTGCGCCCCGACGTCCGCGGCCGCGGCGTGGGCCGCCGCCTGCTGGCGCGGCTGGAGGCGCAGGCCCGTGCCGAAGGGCTGGGCGCCCTCCGCCTCGAGACCGGCATCCGGCAGCCGGAGGCGCTGGCGCTCTACCGCAAAGCGGGGTTCCGGGAACGCGGGCCGTTCGCCGACTATCCGCCGGCGCCCGCCAGCCTGTTCATGGAAAAGACCTTCCGAACCGGGGAGAACGAGATGAGCGGCGGCTTCACCCATTTCGACGCCGAAGGCCGCGCGGTGATGGTGGACGTCTCCGACAAGGCGGAGACCGAACGCACCGCGACGGCGCGCGGCAGCGTGCTGATGCGGCCGGAAACCGTCGCGCTGATCGTCGAGGGCGGCGTCAAGAAGGGCGACGTGCTGTCGGTGGCCCGCCTCGCCGGCATCATGGGGGCCAAGCGCACGCCCGACCTGATCCCGCTGTGCCACCCGCTGATGCTGACCTCGGTCAAGGTCGAGCTGACGGTCGACCCCGCGCGCAACGCCGTCGACATCGAGGCGACCTGCAAGCTCAAGGGGCAGACCGGCGTCGAGATGGAGGCGCTGACCGCCGTCTCGGTGGCGGCGCTGACGGTCTACGACATGTGCAAGGCGGTCGACCGCGGCATGACCATCACCGAGGTCCGCCTCGTCCACAAGGCCGGCGGCAAGAGCGGCGAGTGGGGCGCCGCCGCGCCGTGACCGCGGCCCTGCCGACCGTCGAGGAGGCGCTCGCCCGCATGCTGGCGGCCTGCCCGCCGCTGCCGGCCGAGACCGTGCCGCTGACGGCGGCGCTCGGCCGCGTGCTGGCCGAGCCGGTGGTCGCCCGCCTGACCCAGCCGCCCTTCGCCGCCTCCATGATGGACGGCTGGGCGGTGCGCGCCGCCGACGTGGCCGGCGCCGGGGCCGAAGCCCCCATGGTCCTGCGCCGCATCGGCGAGGCCTCCGCCGGCCACGCCTTCGCCGGCGCGGTCGGCCCGGGAGAGGCGGTGCGGATCTTCACCGGGGCGCCGCTGCCCGCCGGAGCCGACGCCGTCGTCATGCAGGAGGACTGCACGGCCGGCGACGGGACGGTGCGCGTCGGCCGCGCGGTGGCCGCCGGGCGGTTCGTCCGCCCGCCCGGCCTCGACTTCACCGCCGGCAGCCCGGTCCTGCCGGCCGGGCGCCGCCTGACCAGCCGCGACGTGGCGCTGGCCGCCGGCGCCAACGTGCCGTGGCTGGTGGTGCACCGCCGCCCCCGGGTCGCCGTGCTGGCCACCGGCGACGAGATCCGCCTGCCCGGCGAGCCCCTGGGCCCGAGCCAGATCGTCAGCTCCAACGCCTTCGGCCTGTGCGCCCTGATCGAGAGCCAGGGGGGCGTCGCCCACAACCTCGGCATCGCGCCGGACCGCGACGAGGCCCTCGCCGAGCGGGCGGCCGCGGCCGAGGGGGCCGATCTGCTGGTCACCGCGGGCGGCGCCTCCGAAGGCGACCACGACGTGGTCCGGCGTCTGCTCGACGGCGGCGAGCCGGTGGTGCGCGGCGTCGCCATGCGTCCGGCCAAGGGCGTCCTGTTCGGCCGCGCCGGCGGGCGCCGTCTGCTCGGCCTGCCCGGCAACCCGGCGTCGGGCACGGTCGCCGCCGTCCTCTTCCTCAAACCCCTGCTGCGCGCCTTCCAGGGGCTGCCGGCCGACGACGGCCGCCGCGGCGTCGCCCGCCTCGACGGCCGGCTGCCGGCGAGCGACGAGCGCGCCGACTACGTGCGCGCCGCCGTGACGTGGCGCGACGACGGCACGGCGGTCGCCACGCCCTTCGCGCGTCAGGATTCCGCCATGACGTCGCGGATGGCGCAGGCCGACGCGCTGATCGTCCGGCCGCCCCACGCACCGCCGGCGGAGACGGGGGCGCACGTCGCCTTCCTGCGGCTCGGCGGCGGCGTTCTGGAGCTTTGACCGCGGGGCGACTCGGCGCGTATCTTTTCAGCCGAGACAACGTTTCCAGGCTTGACGCCGGAGCGGAACCAAACTAGAACAAACCCAACCGTTTTTCTTTTGTTCCGATCGTTTCGGCCGGCGTCCGGGAGGGACTCATGCTCACGCGCAAGCAGCAGGAACTTCTGCTCTTCATCCACGAACGGCTCGGCCAGGGCGGGGTGTCGCCCTCCTTCGACGAGATGAAGGACGCGTTGGGGCTGAAGTCCAAGTCGGGCATCCACCGCCTGATCACCGGCCTGGAGGAGCGCGGCTTCATCCGCCGCCTGCCCCACCGCGCCCGGGCGCTGGAGGTGCTGCGCCTGCCCGACGGCATGGAGCCGCCGCGCGGCATCCAGCCCGAGCCGGTGGCTGCGGCGGCGCCCGCCGCGCCGGCCCGGACGCCGCGCCCGCGCTTCCAGCCCAACGTGATCCGCGGCGACTTCTCCGGCGCCATGCCGGGGCGCGAGGTGGTGGCCGCCGCCGAGACGGTGCAGCTCCCCCTCTACGGCCGGATCGCCGCCGGCACGCCGATCGAGGCGCTGCGCGACGGCGCCGGGGTGGTCGACATACCCGCCACCATGCTGAACCCGGGCGAGCACTACGCCCTCGAGGTGGCCGGCGATTCCATGGTGGAGGCCGGCATCCTCGACGGCGACACGGTGGTGATCCAGCGCTGCGACACCGCCGACAACGGCACCATCGTCGTCGCCCTGGTGGACAACCACGAGGCCACCCTGAAGCGCCTGCGCCGCAAGGGCAACACCGTGGCCCTGGAGCCGGCCAACGCGTCGTACGAGACGCGCATCTTCGGCGCCGACCGCGTGCGCGTCCAGGGCCGCCTCGTCGGGCTGATCCGCAAGTACTGACGGGACGGGTCCGAGCAGAGTCGCCCGACCGGCTTAACGCCCGGTCCACGGCCGCTCGCCGCGCCCGCTGCGCACGTCCTCCACCCGCACGCCGTCGGGCGAGAGGTAGAGCGCGTGGCCGCCGCGCCGCCAGCGGTGCCAGCGGTCGATCACCGCGGCGGCCGCGCAGCGGCCCGCCGCCTCGGCGCTGACGACGGCGTCCGCCGCCGCGCAGTCCTCCGCCAGCGCCTCCGGCGCCCGCGCCAGCGCCACCGTCCGCCCGCCGGCCCGGTAGAGGCAGCCCAGGGCGTCGCAGGCGAGCCGGCCGTCGGCGCTCCGCCCGGCCGCCGGCCAGGGGGCGCCGCGCGCCCGTGCCCCGTCGCGGCGCAGCCAGACCTCGGCGACGAAGCGCTGGCCGCGTGCCGAGGAGAAGGACAGGGTGCCGTCGGCGGCGCGCACGGCGACCAGGTCGCCCTCCCCCGCCACCAGCACGTCCGGCCGCCCGGCCAGGGCCGGCGAGACGAGGCCGAGCGCCAGGCCGGCGACGCCGAGGACCCGCCACGGCCGCCGCCACAGGGTCAGCCACAGCCCGCCCAGCGTGACCGCCGACAGGCCCCACAGCGGCATGGCGGGGACCGGCGCGGTCGCGCCCGGCAGGGCGCTCACCGTCTCGGCCGTCCACAGGATCGCCGACACGCCCCAGCCCATGGCGGCCAGCGCCGGCTCCTCCAGGCCCAGCGGCATCAGCAGATAGGCGAACAGCCCCGCCGGCATGACCCAGAAGGAGGTCACCGGCACCGCCAGCATGTTGGCCAGCACGCCGTAGAAGGCGATGGTCTGGAAATGGAAGAGGGCGAACGGCGTGGTCGCCGCCGAGGCGACGACGCTGGTCAGCGCCACCCCTCCCAGGTAGAGGACCGCCCGGCCGGCCCAGCCCTGGCCGCTGCGCCAGCGCCGCAGGGCCGGCGCCGCCAGCTCGTAGGTGGCGATCAGCGCCACCACGGCGGCGAAGGACATCTGGAAGCTCGGCCCCAGCAGGCTGTCGGGCAGGACCAGCAGCACGACCGCGGCGGCGAAGGCGACCAGGCGCATGCTGAAGGGGTCGCGGTCCAGCATCACCGCGGCCAGGATCAGCCCGGTCATCAGCACCGAGCGCAGGGTCGGCACCGGCGCCCCGACCATCAGGGTGTAGGCGACGGCCGCGGCGAGCCCGGCGGCGGCGGCGATCTTCTTGATCGGCCAGCGCAGCGCCAGCGGCTCGGCCAGCGCCAGCAGCGCCCGCACGGCGAAGAACACCAGCCCCGCCACCAGGCCGATGTGCAAACCGGAGATCGACAGCAGATGGGCGAGGCCGCTGTCGCGCATGGCCTGCAGCGCCGGTTCGGGAATGCCGGCCGGCTCGCCGTTCAGGAGCGCGGTGGTGATCCCCGCCTCCGGCCCGCCGAGGACGGCGGCGACGCGGGCGGCGACGGCGTCGCGCGCCGCCTCGAACGCCACCCGCACCGCCGGCCAGCCGCCGGGCGGCGGCGCCGCGAGCAGCGTCGGCGCGGCGACGGCGTAGCCGACGCCGCCGATCCCCTCGAAGAAGGCGTGACGGCGGAAGTCGAAGGCGCCCGGCGCCGCCGGCGCCGACGGCGCACGCAGGGAGGCCCGCAGCCCGACCATGGCGCCGGGCGGCGGCGGGTCGCCGGCGACCCGCACCCGGACGCGGCGCGGCGTCGCCTCGGCCGCCAGCCCGGCGATCGTCGGCCCCTCCAGCACCAGCCGCCCGCCGCGCGCCAGCCGCTCCACGCCGACCACGCGCCCGGTGACGGCCACGACGCCGGTGGGCCGCTCCAGGAGCGGCGCCGCCACCAGCGCGGTGCGGAGTTGCGCCGCGGCGAAGCCGAGCGCCACGGCCAGCAGCGCCAGGGCCGGCAGCAGGAGCGCCGGCCGCCGCCGGAGCGCGATGGCGAGGACGGCGGCCAGCGGCGGCGCCGCGACGCCGGCCCAGGCCGACGGCTCCGCCGGCAGGGCGAAATAGACGGCGGCCCCGGCGCCGAGTCCGGCCGGCGTCCACAGCGCCCAGCGGTCGCGCTCCGCCGCCGCGAGCGCCGCCAGGCGCGCGGCGGCGCGGGCCGCCGGGTGGGAGGACACCGCGCCCGGCAGGCCGCCCGGAAGGCCGCCCGGGCGGTCGTCGTCGAGCAGCCCTTCAGCCACCGCGGCACCGCCCTGCCCGCATCGAATGACTCCCTCCCACCGCTGAATGTGTTACACCTCCGCGGCAATGCCGCCGTGCCAGGACAGGACACGTGACGCCGACCGCCGTGCTCATCCGCTTCGCCCTCCCGCACGCAGGCGTGCTGTGTGCAGCCGCGAACGTCGGTCGCGCCGACGCGTTGATATCCGCCGCCCACGGAACTATGCTGCGCCGATTCGTCACGGGCGGGAAGGCCCCCAACCCATAAATAAGGACGTGCCGAGATGACCCAGACTGCGTCGTCCAGCGACACCGTCACCCTGATCGACAACCGCACGGGCAAGCAGGTCACCCTGCCCGTCATGCACGGCTCGACGGGGCCGAGCGTGATCGACATCCGCAAGCTGTACGCCGAGACCGGACATTTCACCTACGACCCGGGCTTCACCTCGACCGGCAGCTGCGAATCCCAGATCACCTACATCGACGGCGACGAGGGCGTTCTCCTGCACCGCGGCTATGCCATCGACGACCTGGCCGAACATTGCAACTTCCCGGAGGTCTGCTTCCTCCTGCTCAACAACCACCTGCCCAACGCGCAGGAGAAGCAGGAGTTCGAGAACATCATCCGCCGCCACACCATGGTGCATGAGCAGCTGACCCGCTTCTACAGCGGCTTCCGGCGCGACGCCCACCCGATGGCGGTGCTGTGCGGCGTGACCGGCGCGCTCTCCGCCTTCTACCACGATTCCACGGACATCGACGATCCGGTGCAGCGCAAGATCGCGGCGCACCGTCTGATCGCCAAGATGCCGACCATCGCCGCCATGGCCTACAAGTACTCGATGGGCCAGCCCTTCATGTATCCGCGCAACGACCTGACCTACGCGGAGAACTTCCTCTACATGACCTTCGGCACGCCGTGCGAGCCGTACAAGGTCAACCCGGTCCTGTCCAAGGCCATGGACAAGATCTTCATCCTCCACGCCGACCACGAGCAGAACGCGTCGACCTCGACGGTCCGCCTCGCCGGCTCGTCGGGCGCCAACCCCTTCGCCTGCATCGCCGCCGGCATCGCCTCGCTGTGGGGCCCCGCCCACGGCGGCGCCAACGAGGCGGTGCTGAAGATGCTCCAGGAGATCGGTTCGGTCGACCGCATCCCCGAGATCGTCAAGCGCGCCAAGGACAAGAACGACAACTTCCGCCTCATGGGCTTCGGCCACCGGGTCTACAAGAACTACGACCCGCGCGCCCAGGTGATGCGCCAGACCTGCCACGAGGTTCTCGGCGAACTCGGCATCAAGGACGAGCCGCTGCTCGACATCGCCATGGAGCTGGAGAAGATCGCGCTCGAGGACGACTACTTCGTCGAGAAGAAGCTGTACCCGAACGTCGACTTCTACTCCGGCATCATCCTGAAGGCGATGGGCTTCCCGACCAGCATGTTCACCGTGCTGTTCGCGGTGGCGCGCACCGTCGGCTGGATCTCGCAGTGGAAGGAGATGATCGAGGATCCGGTGCAGAAGATCGGCCGGCCGCGCCAGCTCTACACCGGCGAGACCAAGCGCGCCTTCGTGCCGCTGGCCGAGCGTGGCTAACCCACCGACAGCCCAGTTCGGAACGGGTGGCTCCGGCGGAGCCACCCGCCCCCCGACCTCGGCCATCGTCCCCGCCCGGCGGCTGCGGCTCCATCCCGCGGCCAACGACAACAGGGCGCCGCTGCGCCGGCGCGTGCTGCGCGCCGCCGCGGGGACGACGGTGGCGGCGGCCATCGCCCTGGCCGCCCTGCGCATCCTCGGCTGGTTCTAACCCTGCGTGATGGGAATGTGCCGCTCCTGCGCCGAGACGCGGTCGAGCCACGCCCGCACCCGCGGGTAGCCCCCGAGATCGAATCCCCCTTCGTGCGCCACATGGGTGTAGGCGTAGAGCGCGATGTCGGCGACGGTGAACCGGCCGGCCGCGAAGAAGTCGCGCGCCGCCAGATGCCCCTCCATCACCGCCAGCGCGTCGTAGCCGAGCCGGCGCTTGGTCGGCAGCGCCAGGGTGCGTTCCTCCGTCATCGTCACGTGGTGGGTGATCCAGTAGCGCACCGTGGCGACGTTCGGCTCATGGCTGTACTGCTCGAAGAACATCCATTGCAGCGCCTGGGCGCGGCCCAGGCGGTCGTCCGGCAGGAACGGCGTGCCCTCGGCGAGGTACCAGAGGATGGCGTTGGACTCCGGCAGCACCGTGCCGTCCTCCAGCTCCAGGGCGGGAATGCGGCCGTTGGGATTCTTGGCCAGGAACGCCGCCGTGCGGGTTTCCTCCCGGTCGATGTCCAGTTCGACCCGCTCGTACGGGATGCCGAGCTTGTGCAGCAGGAGCCGGCACTTGTAGCCGTTGCCGGAGGACAGGTTGTCGTACAGTCGCAGCATCGTCGCCTCGCGCGCCATTCATCCGCAGGCGGATGAAACCACGGAACGGGTGCGGACGCCACAGCCATCCTGGAAGGACCACGGATGACCGACGCGGCGGATTTCCTGGCGCCCTTCCTGGCGGCGCTCGGCGTCCGGTGCGCGGTGGAGGAGATTGCCGCCGCCGCCCTGCCGGCCGCCTTCCGGCGCCTCCTCGACCACGACTCCGGCATGACGGGGACGCTCGCCGCCCGCTGGGGCGGGACGGTCCGGGTGCGGCGCCTCGCCCAGTGGGAGGAACCGGCGGCGCTGTCGCGGCTGGTGGTCCTGCGCTGCGCCGCCGCCGGCCCGCCGGTCACCGCCGCGGTGGCGGCCATCCGGGTGTCGCTCGCCGCCCTGCCCGCCAGCGTTCCGGCCGGCATGCGGGCCGCCGACACGGCCTTCGGCCGCCTGCTCGACGAGGCCGGGGTCCGTCACCGGGCCGAGCCGCTGGCCTTCCTGCGCGCCGCCGCCGACGGCCCGCTGGCCGCCGCCGCCGGCGTGGCCGCCGGCGCGCCGCTGTACGGACGCTACGGCCGCCTGCGCGGCGACGACGGGCGCGAGCTGTGCCGCACCGTGGAGCTGCTGCCCCGCGCCTGAGACGGCTCAGGTCAGGCGCGCGGACAGCGCCGTCAGCCCGACCAGCACGACGACGTAGAGGGCGAGGTCGAACAGCGGCGGGTGCCACACCCAGCCGTAGAGGCCGGCGCCGCGCAGGCCGCGGCGCAGCAGGCGCGACACGCCCCAGGCGACGACGGCGAGGATGGCCAGCGGCGGCACGAAGAGGCCGTACAGGTCGATCTCCCCGATCATGCGGGTTCCTCCTCGGGAAAGAGGCTGCGGCGCAGCCCGGCCAGGGCGACGACGGCACGATCCCGCTCGGCCCCCGGCGCGGCGCCGACGACCCCGGACAGAGCGGTGTCCAGGCCGGCGCGCACGGCCGGCGGCAGCGGCGTCGGCGCGCGGCGCGGCAGCGTCCGGAAGTGCCGGCCGAGCGCGTCGAGCAGGGTCTCCACACCGGCCGCCGACGGGCGGTCGAGGGCGCGCTGCGCGCGCTGCAGCTCGGCGATGTTGAGACCGGTCCGCAGGTCGTTCACGGCGTCGGCGGCGGCGAGATCCTCGTGGGGACCGGCGAGCGCCAGGCGGGTCGACAGCAGCCCGACGCGGTCGAGCATGCGGCTCTGGAAACCGGCCGCCGGCTCGATCCCGCGCCCGGCGGCCAGCGCGGCGACGTCGCGCCAGCCGGCGCGCAGCAGGCGGCGCGCGCTCCAGGCGGCCCCCACCGAGCGGCACAGCCGCATCACCGTCATGGCGGTGACGATGCCGGCGACCTGGCCGAAGCTGCCGCTGAGGAAGGAGGCGACGTCGCCCTGGCCGGTGTCGAGCAGGCTGAGCGATCCCGCGGTGCCCAGCAGCATGGCCATGGCCTTGCCGGTGGTGGCCGGGCGCGCCGCGTAGGCGCCCAGCACCAGGAAGGTGGGGGCGAGGACGAGGGCCAGCAGCACGAAGCTGTCGATCGCCGGCAGCACGAACAGCAGGTAGGCGCCGGCGATCGGCACCGAGGCGAGGGTGAAGGTCAGGAACAGCCGGAGCCCCGGCACCGGATCGTCCAGGGCGGCGAAGAAGCAGGAGAAGATGGTGACCATCATCGCCGCGGACGCCCCCGACGTCCATCCCGTGGCGATCCAGAAGGCGCAGACCGAGAGGATCGCCAGCACCGCCGCGGCCGCCGACCACAGCGCCATGCCGCGGTCGAGGTGGAAGACCCGGCGCGACCGGCTGCGGGTCAGCGGATCGAGATGGCCGGGCAGCGCCGCGTCGCCCCTGCGGATGCGCGCCCGCAGCTCCCGGCAGTCGCCGTGGATGTCGACCAGCGCGCGCAGGCGGGTCAGCAGGTTGAGCAGGGTGGCGTCGCGCCACGTCATCGCCGCCGCGACGGGCGGCTGCAGACGGGCCAGGGCGTCGTGCAGCGCGCCGGCGCCGCCCTCCGCCTCGTCCGCGGCGATCCAGCGCTTCACGTCCTCCAGCACCGCCGCCAGCCCGGGCGGCGGCCCGGCACCGTCGGCCCGGAGCGCGGCCAGCCGGTCCTCGATGGCGGCGAGGATCGGCAGCAGATAGGCCATGCGGTCCTGCAGCGCCCGCACCGGACGCGCCGCCCGGCGCACGTCGGTGGTGTCATAGGGCAGATGGGTGGCCATGACCCGCAGCTCGGTGAGGTCGCGGGCCAGCTTCTGGCGGTCGCCGGACGTCTCCGCGCCGCGCCCCGACAGCACGTCGAGGGTCCAGCGCTCGGCGTCGCCCAGGATGGCGTCGAGCCGCCCCAGCAGCACCGGCCCGACGCCCTGGGGAAAGACCACGCTGTGGACCAGCGTCGCGCAGGCGATGCCGAGCAGGATCTCCTCGACGCGCGCCAGGCCGGTGTCGAAGATGGCGTCGGGCTGCGACACCCCGGGGAAGCCGATCACCCCGGCGGTGTAGCCGGCCAGCATGAACAGGTAGCTGCGCGGCGTCCGGTCGAGCAGTGAGACGTAGAGGCAGGCGGCGACCCAGAGGGCGAGCGCCAGGGCGAGCAGTTCCGGCGCCTGGGCCAGCGCCGGCACCATCAGCACCGTCGCCGTCGAGCCGACGACGGTGCCGACCACCCGGAACACCGCCTTGGAGCGCACCGTCCCCGACAGCGGGCCGGAGACGATGTAGGCGGTCATCATCGC
This sequence comes from Azospirillum sp. ST 5-10, assembly GCF_051225715.1. Lineage (NCBI taxonomy): Bacteria > Pseudomonadati > Pseudomonadota > Alphaproteobacteria > Rhodospirillales > Azospirillaceae > Azospirillum > Azospirillum sp. ST 5-10. The sequence continues at coordinate 8,458 of NZ_JBPJSP010000023.1, read as the reverse complement.
CCAGAACGGCCGGGGCGATCCCATCGCCATGGCGACGTAGAGCGCCAGCATCGCCGCCGCGAAGGACTTCAGGGAGAACAGGGCCTCGGCGCAGCTCGGCAGGGTCATAGGCCGGCCACCGCCGCGTCGCCGCCGTCGTCGAGCACCTCGACCGTCGCCGTCCGGCCGGCGACGAGCACCCGCGGATCGGGCACGCCCTCCAGGACGATGCGGACGGGAATGCGCTGGGCCAGCCGGACCCAGTTGAAGGTCGGGTTGACGTTGGGCAGCAGGCCCGCCCCCTCGGTGCGGTCGCGGTCGACGATGGCGCGGGCGATGCTGTCGACGCGGCCGCGCAGGCGGGTGCCCAGGCCCATGATGGTGACCGCCACGGGGTCGCCGATCTCGATGCGGGGCAACTTCGTCTCCTCGAAGTAGCCCATGACGTAAAAGGAATCGCCGTCGACCAGGGCGATCACCGGCTGGCCGGCCGACACGTAGTTGCCCGCCTTGAGCTGCAGGTTGGTGACGTAGCCGTCCACCGTCGCCCGCACCTCGGTGCGTTCCAGGTTGAAGCGGGCGAGCGCCAGGGCCGCCTCGGTCTGGCGGGCGGCGGCCGCGGCCTTGGCCATCGCCGCCTCGGTCTCCTGGCGCTGCGCGGCCGAGACGACGTCGTTGCCCAGCCGCTCGTAGCGGCCGGCCTCCGCCGTGCGGTAGCCCAGCTCGGCGCGGGCGCTTTCCAGGTTGGCCTCGGCCTGCTCGACCGCCAGCCGGTAGCGGGCGGGATCGACGACGAACAGCACGTCGCCGGCCGCGACCGCCTGGTTGTCGGCGACGCGCACCTCGGTGACGAGGCCGGCAACGTCCGGCGACACCTGGACGACGTCGGCGCGCAGCCGGCCGTCGCGGGTCCACGGTTCGTTCATGTAGTAGTCCCACAGCCACAGGCCAGCGGCCACGGCGGCGAGCACCGCCAGCGCGGTGACGGCGAACCGCGGCAGGAAGGAGAGTGCGGTCACGGTGTTCGGTCCTCGGGCGCCGGCGCGACGCGCCGGTCACGGTTGTTCGGTCTTGGCGTTTCCGGCAACGGTCGCCAGCACACGGCGGCAGGCGGCGATCCCGTCCGCCTCGGCCCCGTGCAGCAGGCGGCCCCGCACGCCGTCGAGCGCCGCGTTCACGCGCACCAACAGCTCACGGCCGCGGTCGGTCATGTGCAGCGTCTTGGCCCGGCGGTCGCCCGGGTCCTCGCGGCGTTCCACCAGGCCGGCGGCCGTCAGGCCGTCCAGCAGCCGCACCAGCGACGGCCCCTCGACGCCCATCTCCTCCGCCAGCTCGCGCTGGTGCAGCCCGTCGCCGAGCTGGTCGAGCAGCATCAGCGGCTGGATCGCCGAGGTGGAGAAGCCGCACTCCGCCAGCACCTTGTTGGCCTCGCGCCGCCACAGATGGGCGGCGCGCAGGAGATGGATGCCGAAGTCGGAGGGAACGGCGGGACGGTCGTTCGATGCCATGGCTAATAGATAGCTTGGCTATCGAATTCCGCCAAGAACGCGGCGGCGCCGCCCTGCTATGCGCCGCCGGATGGCGGGCGCACCTGGGCCAGGAACTCCTGGAAGTTGGCGCAGCGCCCGGCGCGGAAGGCCGCCTCGTAGGCGGCGTTGAGGGCGCGCTTGCGCTCGATCGCCGTGGCGAAGCGGCGGCGCAGCAGGGGGTCGGCGATGCCCAGGCCGTCGCCGGCAATGCGGTCGAGGACATGCCGGTAGCAGCGCTCCGCCCGCTCGCCGGCGTCGGCGGCGAAGGTGATGGACCCCTCGCGCTGGCGGTATTCGTAGAAGGGGCGGCGCACCAGCGGCAGCCGGCCGACCCGGTCGAGGAGGTGGACGTTGAACACCACGTCGTCGCAGAAGGCGACGTCCTCCGACCAGGTGGGGCAGAGGTCACGCCGCACCACCGGAAACATCGGCACCGAGGTGGCGAGGAAGCCGTCGGCGTCCAGCTCCGCCACGCCGTCGGCCGGCGGGAACAGGGTGGAGAGCGGCGCGCCGTCGGCGTCGCGCACCACGGCGACGTTGTCCACCGCCGCCCCGCGCCCGGCCGCCAGGGGGGCGAGCGCCGCCAGCCGCTCCGGCGCGTAGCGGTCGTCGGCGTCGAGGGGGGCGACCAGGACGCCGGCGGCGGCGGCGAGGCCGGCGTTGCGCGCCGCCGGGGCGCCGGCGCCGGTGCGGCCGGTGGTTGCGAAGCGCAGGCGCGGATCGTCGAGTCCCTCGGCGCGCAGCAGGGCCGCGTAGTCGGCGCCGTCGTCGGCGACCACCACGGCCTCCCAGTCGGTCCAGGTCTGGTCCAGCAGACTGCGCACCGCGCGACCGATCGTCGCTTCGGCCCGGTAGGCCGGCACGATCACCGAAACCCTGAGCATGGCGCGCCCCATCCTTGCCTTTGTCCTGCGCCGGCGTTTGCCGGCAACCGACCTTCGCCGGCAAATGCCGGCAACTGACCTTCGCCGGCATTTGCCGGCAGCGGGCGCCGCTTTGTCAACGCGGCACCGGCAAATGATCGGGCGGCCGTTGAACACGGGCGGATTAGGGGCTATGTGGAAGGGCGACGTGCGTTCGCCGCACGACACTGACACCAGGGAGTTCGACAACGATGGCGCACGCCGGACACTACCGGTTCGACGACGAGGATCCGAACGAACCGGGCACCGAGCCGGACGAGAAGTCGAAGGAAAGCGCCCCGCCCCCCTTCGCCGCGGTCCAGCAGAGCCTCTTCAAATCGCGCACCGTGCTGATCTTCGGCCAGATCGACATGAAGCTGGCGCAAGGCGTCACGGCGCAGCTCCTGGCGCTCGCCCACGAGAGCGACGACCCCATCCGGGTGGTCGTCAACTCGCCGGGCGGCCACGTCGAGGCGGGCGACACCATCCACGACATGATCCGCTTCGTGAAGCCGCAGGTGAAGATGCTGGGCACGGGCTGGGTCGCCTCGGCCGGCTGCCACATCTTCCTGGCGGCCAAGCGCGAGAACCGCTACTGCCTGCCCAACACGCGCTTCCTGATCCACCAGCCGCTCGGCGGCGCCGGCGGGCGGGCGACGGACATCGCCATCGAGGCGAAGGAAATCATCCAGATGCGCGAGCGTCTGAACCGCATCATCGCCCGCGAGACCGGCCAGCCCTACGAGCGCGTCGCCAAGGACACCGACCGGAACTTCTGGATGCAGGCCGAGGCCGCCAAGGAGTACGGCATCGTCACCCACATCACCGAGAGCTGGTCGGAGCTCTTCTGATCCTGCGGCCGCCCCCTTCCCTCTCCCGTCCCGGGAGAGGGACCGCCGGCGTCGTCACGCCCCTCTCCCGCCGGGACGAGGGGCTTTTTTCATGCCCCTCGCGCCGCCATATTCCGGGGCGTCTCCTGCCTGAGGACCGCATGACCGAGAACCCGTTCTTCGAGACCTGGACCACGCCGTTCGGCCTGCCCCCCTTCGACCGCATCCGTCCCGAGCACTTCGCCCCCGCCTTCGAGCGCGGCATGGCGGAGCACGCGGCCGAGGTCGAGGCCATCGCCGGCAACCCCGAGGCGCCCACCTTCGCCAACACGGTGGAGGCGATGGAGCGCGGCGGCCGGCTGCTGAACCGGGTCTCGCACGTGTTCTACAACCTGAACTCCAGCCACACCGACGACGCGCTGGAGGCGGTCGCCCGCGAGGTGGCGCCCAAGCTGGCGCAGCACCACATGCGGGTGGCCCTGAACGCCGCCCTGTTCGCGCGCGTCGACGACCTCTTCGAGCGCCGCGCCGCCCTGGGGCTGGAGCCCGACCAGCTCCGCCTGCTGGAGCGCGAGCATCTGGGGTTCGTGCGCAGCGGCGCCCGCCTCGATCCGGACGCCAAGGCACGGATGTCGGCCGTCTCCGAACGGCTGGCGACCCTGCACACGCTGTTCGCCCAGAACGTCCTGCACGACGAGAAGGCGTGGCAGCTCGTGCTGGACGAGGCCGACCTCGCCGGCCTGCCCACCTTCGCCCGCGCCGCCGCCGCCCAGGCCGCCCGCGAACGCGGGCTGGAAGGCCGCTACGTCGTCACGCTGGCGCGCTCCTCGGTCGAGCCGTTCCTCACCTTCTCCGCCCGGCGCGACCTGCGCCGCACGGCGTTCGAGGCGTGGACCGCGCGCGGCGGCAACCCCGGCGACCACGACAACACGCCGCTGATCCGCGAGATCGTGGCGCTGCGCGCGGAACAGGCGCGGCTGCTGGGCTACGCCAGCTACGCCGACTACCGGCTCGACGACACCATGGCCAAGGACACCGGTGCGGTCGCCGCCCTGCTGCAGCAGGTGTGGGAACCGGCCAAGCGCAAGGCGGCGGCCGAGCGCGCGGACCTGCAGGAGGCCGCCCGCGCCGAGGGCCTGAACGAGCCGATCGCGCCGTGGGACTGGCGCTACTACGCCGAGAAGGTGCGCCAGGCCAAGTACGAGCTCGACGAGGCGGAGATCAAGCCGTACTTCGTCCTGGAGAACATGGTGCAGGCGGCCTTCGACTGCGCCGGCCGGCTGTTCGGCGTGAGCTTCGTGCCGCGCACCGACCTGCCGCTCTATCATCCCGACGTCCGCGCCTACGAGGTGCGCGACCGCGACGGCGCCCATGTCGGGCTGTTCCTGCACGACAACTTCGCCCGCGCCGGCAAGCGGTCCGGCGCCTGGATGAGCAGCTACCGCGACCAGGAGAGCTTCGACGGGCCGGTCGCGCCGATCATCGTCAACAACAACAACTTCGCCCGCGGCGAGCCGACCCTGCTCAGCTTCGACGACGCCGAGACCCTGTTCCACGAGTTCGGCCACGGCCTGCACGGGCTGCTGAGCCGGGTGCGCTACCCCTCGCAGTCCGGCACCTCGGTGCGCCGCGACTTCGTCGAGTTCCCCTCCCAGGTGTTCGAGCACTGGCTGGCGGCGCCGGAGATCCTGCGCCGCTACGCCCGCCACCACGAGACGGGCGAGCCGATCCCCGAGGCCCTGCTGCGGAAGCTCCTGGCCGCGCGCACCTTCAACCAGGGCTTCGCCACCGTCGAGTACACGGCCGCGGCGCTCCTCGACCTGGAGTTCCACACCCGCGCCGACACGCAGGACCTCGACGTCGCCGCGTTCGAGGCGGCGGTGCTGGACAAGATCGGCATGCCCGCCGAGATCGTCGTGCGCCACCGCCCGGCGCACTTCCAGCACCTGTTCGCCGGCAGCGGCTACGCCGCCGGCTACTACGCCTATCTCTGGGCCGAGGTGCTGGACGCCGACGGCTTCGCCGCCTTCACCGAAGCGGGCGACGTCTTCGACGAGCGCCTCGCGGCGGGGCTGAAGGCCATCTATTCGGCCGGCGACACCCGCGATCCCATGGAGCTCTATGCCGCCTTCCGCGGCCGCGCGCCGAAGATCGACGCGCTGCTGGAACAGCGCGGCCTGGCCGCGGCGTAAGGGAGGGTTGCGCATCATCGGTGTGGGAAACGGCTGGACGCGGAGCCATTGCCTGCTATCCATGCCCGTCGTCCCTCGATGGAGAGTGAGAGCATGCGCATCATCCTCGCGGCCGCCGTCGGCGCGGCGCTTCTGAGTGCCCCGGCCGCCGCGGCCGAGCCGATCCGCATCGGCATGGCGGCGCCGCTGAGCGGCTCCAGCGCCGCCATCGGCCACCAGATGCTCAACGGCACACGCCAGGCGGTGGCCGACATCAACGCCGCCGGCGGCGTGCTCGGCCGGCCGCTGGAGCTGCTGACCGAGGACGACGTGTGCGACCCGGGCCAGGCCGTCGCCGTCGCCAACCGGCTGGTCGGCGAGGAGGTGGTGGCGGTGATCGGCCACTACTGCTCCGGCGCCTCGATCCCCGCCTCGGACGTCTATGCCGACGCCGAGATCGTGCAGATCTCCCCGGGGTCCACCAATCCCGCCTTCACCGAGCGCGGCCTCGACAACGTCTTCCGGGTGTGCGGGCGCGACGACCAGCAGGCGGCGGTGGCCGCGGCCTACGTCGCCGAGCGCTTCAAGGGCGAGAAGGTCGCCGTCAGCCACGACATGTCGCCACCCGGCGTCACCCTGGCGACCATCTTCCGCGAGAACCTGGAGCGGGCGGGCGTGCCCGTGGTGTTCGACGAGTCGATCAACCTCGGCGAGCTCGACTTCTCGGCGCTGGTCACCAAGCTGAAGCACGCCGGCGCCACCGTGCTCTACCACAGCGCCTACCACAAGGAGGCCGGCCTGATCGTGCGCCAGGCGGCGGAGCAGAGCCTGAAGCTGCGCCTGGTCTCCAACGACGACCTCAACGTCCCCGACTTCTGGGCCATCACCGGCGCCGCCGGCGACGGCGCCCTCTTCACCTTCCAGGCCGACGTCAGCCGCAACCCGCAGGCCAAGCCGGTGGTCGAGCGCCTGCACGCCGCCGGCAGCGACGCCACCGGGTACACGCTCTACGCCTACGCCGCGGTGCAGGCCTGGGCCTCGGCGGTCACGGCGACGGGTGCCACCGACTTCGCGGCGGTGATGCCGGCGCTGCGCAAGGGGCCCCACGACACGGTGATCGGCAAGGTCTCGTTCGACACCAAGGGCGACGTCACCAACCCGGCCTACCGGGTCTACGAGTGGCGGGACGGCCGCTACGACTACGCCCCGTAGGGCGGCGGCGTCCGCCCATCGCCGGGCGTTGTTCCCGCCGCCGGCGGGTGTATAACGGGGCCGAAACCGGCCCCGCCAACGGCGCCGGAACAGCCGTGGACGCAAACGAAGGAACCGCACCGATGCCCGACGATTCCAGCCTTGGCCGGGGACACGCCACCCTGTTCCCGCTGGGCAAGGACGACACGCCCTACCGCAAGCTGACCGCCGACCACGTCTCGGTCGTCGCGTTCGACGGCGAGGAGGTGCTCAAGGTCGATCCGGAAGGCCTGCGTCTGCTGGCCGAGGCGGCCTTCGCCGACATCAACCACCTGCTGCGTCCCGGCCACCTGCGCCAGCTCCGCGCCATCCTCGACGATCCCGAGGCCTCGGCCAACGACCGGTTCGTGGCGCTCGACCTGCTGAAGAACGCCAACATCGCCGCGGGCGGCACGCTGCCCATGTGCCAGGACACCGGCACCGCCATCGTCATGGGCAAGAAGGGCCGGCGCGTCTGGACCCGGGGCGGCGACGAGGCCGCCCTGTCGGCGGGCGTCAAGGACGCCTACCTCAAGCGCAACCTGCGCTACAGCCAGCTCGCACCGATCTCTATGTACGAGGAACGCAACACCCGCACCAACCTGCCGGGCCAGATCGAGATCTACGCCGAGGGCGAGGACGCCTACAAGTTCCTGTTCATGGCCAAGGGCGGCGGCTCGGCCAACAAAACCTTCCTGCACCAGGCGACGCCGTCGGTGCTGGCGCCCGACCGCCTGCTGAAGTTCCTCGAGGACAAGATCCGCTATCTCGGCACCGCCGCCTGCCCGCCCTATCACCTGGCGGTGGTGATCGGCGGCCTGAGCGCCGAGCAGAACCTGAAGACGGTGAAGCTGGCCTCGGCCCGCTACCTGGACGGCCTGCCGACCTCCGGGGGCGAGGACGCCCACGCCTTCCGCGACCTGGAGATGGAAGCCGAGATCCACAAGCTGACGCAGTACATGGGCATCGGCGCCCAGTTCGGCGGCAAGTACTTCTGCCACGACTGCCGTGTCATCCGCCTGCCCCGCCACGGGGCGTCGCTGCCCATCGGCATCGGCGTCTCCTGCTCGGCCGACCGGCAGGCGGTGGGCAAGATCACCCGCGACGGCATCTTCCTGGAGCAGCTGGAGACGGACCCGGCCAAGTACCTGCCGGAGATCGACGGCGACCAGCTCGCCGACGAGGTCGTGAAGATCGACCTCAACCGGCCGATGGACGAGATCCGCGCCGTCCTGTCCCGCCACCCGATCCGCACGCGGGTGTCGCTGACCGGGCCGCTGATCGTCGCCCGCGACCTCGCCCACGCCAAGCTGCGCCAGCGCCTGGAAGCCGGCCAGGGGCTGCCCGACTACGTCAGGAACCACCCCATCTACTACGCCGGCCCGGCCAAGACGCCGGAGGGCATGCCGTCGGGGTCCTTCGGCCCGACCACGGCCGGGCGCATGGACAGTTTCGTCGACCAGTTCCAGGCGGCCGGCGGCTCCATGGTCATGCTCGCCAAGGGCAACCGGAGCCGCGAGGTGACCGAGGCCTGCAAGAAGCACGGCGGCTTCTATCTCGGCTCCATCGGCGGCGCCGCGGCGCGCCTCGCCCAGGACTGCATCAAGAAGGTCGAGTGCATCGAGTACCCCGAGCTCGGCATGGAAGCGATCTGGCGCATCGAGGTGGAGGACTTCCCGGCCTTCGTCGTCGTCGACGACAAGGGCAACGACTTCTTCCAGGAGCTGAAGCTGGGCTGAGCAGGGGAATCGCATTTGAGAAAAGAGGGTAGCGTGGCGGGCTGACATGGATTCTGTAGGGAGGCTGAAGGGTTCAGG
>NZ_JBPJSP010000022.1:0-108174 GCF_051225715.1 Azospirillum sp. ST 5-10 | reverse complement strand
ATGGTGCCGGCGCGCATCGTGCGCCTGGACGCGCTGCCCCTCACCCCCAACCGCAAGCTCGACCGCAAGGCCCTGCCCGACCCCGAGTGGCAGGGGCGTGACGCCGTCGCGCCGCGCACCGGGACCGAGCGCCGGCTGGCGGCGATCTGGGCGGAGCTGCTGGAGATCGACGGGTTCGGCGTCACCGACGGCTTCTTCGAGCTGGGCGGCCACTCGCTGCTGCTGACCCGGCTGGCCGCGCGGGTGCGCCAGGAGTTCGCGGTGGAGCTGCCGCTGTCGCTGGTCTTCGAGGCGCTGACCGTCGAGCGGCTGGCGCTCCGCATCGACGGCGACGCCACCCCGCCGGACGCCGCCCGCCGTGACGCGGACGTGGACGTGATGTCCGGACTTCTCGACGAGTTGGAGCATCTCTGATGAAGGCGACGGCCGTGCCGCCCACCGCCCTGCAGGACATCGTTGCCCGCCTGGTGCGGTTGCCGGAGGAGAAGCAGACCCTGTTCCTGCGCCGCCTGCGCGAGCAGGGGATCGATCCGGCCCGCCTGCCGCTGGTGCCGTTCCCGCAGGGCGAGGAGGCGCCGCTGTCCTTCGCCCAGGCGCGGCTGTGGGTGCTGTGGACGCTGGATCCCGCCAGCCCCGCCTACAACCTCCACCGCACGCTGCGGCTGGCCGGCGACCTCGACCGCGATGCCCTGGACGGGGCCTTCACCGCCCTGGTCGCCCGCCACGAGAGCCTGCGCACGGTGTTCCGCGCCGTGGACGGGGACGCCCGCCAGCGCGTCCTTCCCCCGGCCCCCGTCGCCGTGCCGGTGGAAGACCTGTCCGCCCTCGCGCCCGACGAGCGGGAGGAGGCGGCCCGCCGGATCGTGGCGGAGGAGGCGGAGCGGCCGTTCGACCTGACCGCCGGCCCGCTGCTGCGCCTGCGCCTGCTGCGCCTGGACGGGCGCGAGCACCGGCTGTCGGTGACCATGCACCACATCGTCGCCGACGCCTGGTCGATGGCCGTCGCCATGGCCGAGTTCGCCCGGCTCTACGCCGCCCGGCGGCAGGGGGGCGACGCCGGGCTGCCGGCCCTGCCGGTCCGCTACCGCGACCACGCCCTGTGGCAGCGCCGGCTGGTGGAGGCCGGCGAGCTGGAGCGGCAGCGCGCCTACTGGCTGGACGCCCTGGCCGGCGATCCGCCGGCGCTCGACCTGCCGGCCGACCACGTGCGCCCGGCCCTGCGCAGCGGGCGCGGCGCCACCGTCGCCTTCACCCTCGACGCCGGCCTCGCCGGGGCCCTGCGCGGCCTCGCCCGCGCCCACGGCGCCACCCTCTTCATGGTGCTGCTGGCCGCCTTCCAGGCGCTGCTCTACCGCTGCACCGGGCAGACGGACGTGCGGGTCGGCGTGCCGGTGGCCAACCGCGACCGCGCCGAGACCGAGGGGGTGATCGGCCTCTTCGTCAACACCCAGGTGCTGCGCGCCCGGGTGGCGGGCAACCTGTCCTTCGCCGCCCTGCTGGCGGAGGTCCGGCGGACGGCGCTGGCGGCGCAGGCCAACCGCGATCTGCCGTTCGAACAGCTCGTCGAGGCCCTGCAGCCCGAGCGCAGCCTGAGCGCCACGCCGCTGTTCCAGGTGCTGCACAACCATCTCCGCGACACGGCGACGGCGGCCCAGGCGCTGCCCGGCCTCGCCGTCGAGCCCGTCGAGGCGCCGCTGACGGCGATCGGCGTCGACCTCACCCTGGACACCGCCGAGGCGGCGGACGGCAGCGTGCGCGCCGCCCTGAGCTACGCCACCGACCTGTTCCGGCGGGCCACCGCCGAGCGCCTGCGCGACCGCTACCTCGCCCTGCTGCGCCAGGTGGCGGCGGCGCCGGAGCGCCCCGTCGGCGACCTCGCCCTGCTGCTGCCCGACGAGGCGCAGGCGCTGGCCGCGACCAACGCGCCGTCGCCCGGTTTCGACGGGGTTCTTCTTGCCGAGCGGATCGCGGCGCAGGCGGCGGCGCGTCCGGACGCACCGGCGCTCGTGTGCGGCGACACGGTGCTGGACTTCGCCGCCCTGGAGGAGCGGGCCAACCGCCTGGCCCACGAGCTGGCCGCCCGCGGCGTCGGCCCGGAGGTGCGGGTCGCCGTCGCCCTGGAGCGCTCGGTCGAGCTGGTGGTCGCCTTCCTGGCGGTGATGAAGGCCGGCGGCGCCTACGTCCCCCTCGACACCGCCTACCCGGCCGAGCGCCTGCGCTTCATGATCGCCGACGCCGCCCCGGCCCTGCTGCTCACCCGGACAAACCTGCGCGCCGTCCTGCCCGACGTGTCGGGGCCCGACGCGCCGGGGTCCGACGTGGTCGCGCTCGACAGCCTCGACCTGGCGCACCGGCCGGCGACGCCGCCGGCGGTGGCGGTGCCGCCGGCCGCGCTGGCCTATCTCATCTACACCTCCGGCTCGACCGGCCGGCCCAAGGGGGTGGCGGTGGCGCACGGGGCCCTGGCCATGCACTGCCGCGCCATCGGTGCGCGCTACGCCATGGGCCCCAAGGACCGCGAGCTCATCTTCATGTCCTTCTCCTTCGACGGCGCGCACGAGCGCTGGCTGACGGCGCTCAGCCACGGCGCCGCGGTGGTGCTGCGCGGACCCGAGCTGTGGACGCCGGAGCAGACCCTGGCGGCGCTGGAGCGGCATGGGGTGAGCGTCGCCGCCTTCCCGCCGGCCTACCTGCAGCAGCTCGCCGAACAGGCCGAGCGGCGGGGCGGGCCGCCGCCTCCGGTGCGGGTCTACTGCTTCGGCGGCGACGCGGTGCCCGAGGCCAGCGTCGGTCTGGTGCGCCGGGCGCTGGCGCCGGAGCGCGTCGTCAACGGCTACGGCCCGACCGAGACGGTGGTGACGCCGCTGCTGTGGACGCCGGCGGCGGACGAGGCGTGCGGGGCGCCCTACGCGCCGATCGGCGACCGGGTGGGGGCGCGCAGCGCCTGGGTGCTCGACGGCGACCTCAACCCGCTGCCCGACGGGGTGGCGGGGGAGCTGTACCTGGGCGGGGCGGGGGTGGCGCGGGGCTACCACGGCCGGCCGGGGCTGACGGCGGAGCGCTTCGTGCCGGACCCGTTCGGGACGGCGGGCGGGCGGCTCTACCGCACCGGCGACCGGGTGCGCCGGAGGGCGGGCGGGGTGTTCGAGTATCTCGGGCGGGTCGACCACCAGGTGAAGATCCGCGGCTTCCGCATCGAGCTTGGGGAGGTGGAGGCGCGCCTGGCGGCGCACCCGTCGGTGCGCGAGGCGCTGGTGGTGGCGCGCGAGGCGCCGGGCGGCAAGCAGCTGGTGGGCTACGTGGCGGGGGCGGCGGAGCCGGGGGAGCTGCGGGCGCACCTGAAGGCGCAGCTTCCGGACTACATGGTGCCGGCGCACATCGTCGTGCTGGAGCGGCTGCCGGTGAACGCCAACGGCAAGCTGGACCGCGCCGCCCTGCCGGAGCCGCAGTGGCAGGGCGGCGCGCGGGTGGCGCCGCGCACGCCGGCCGAGCGGCGGCTCGCCGCCATCTGGCAGGACGTCCTCGGCCTCGACGCCGTCGGCGTCCACGACAACTTCTTCGAGCTCGGCGGCCACTCCCTGCTGGGCATCCGCGTGGTGGCCCGCGTGCAGGAGGCGCTGGGAGCCGCGCTCGACCTGCGCACCCTCTTCGAATCGCCGACCCTGGAGGAGTTCGCGCTGGTCGCGGAACGCGCCGCCACGGCGGCGGCGGGGCCGGCGCTGGTCCGCCGCCCGCGCAACGGCGACAGCGATGGCGACCCGCCGGCCTCCTTCGCCCAGAGCCGGATGTGGTTCCTCTGGCACCTGCAGCCGGACGGCGCCGCCTACGTCATCCCGGTGGCGCTGCGCCTCGAGGGGGCGCTCGACCGCGCGGCACTGGAGGCGGCGTTCGCCGCCCTGATCGCCCGGCACGAGGCGCTGCGCACCGGCTTCGCCCGGGTCGACGGCCGGATCGTCCAGCGCATCCGCGCGGAGCAGCCGTTCGCGCTCGCCCACCGCGACCTGTCCGCCCTGCCGCCGGACGCGGCGCGCGCCGAGGCCAGCCGCCTCGCCGCGGCGGACGCCGCGACCGGTTTCGACCTGGAGACCGGCAGCCTGCTGCGCGCCACCCTGCTACGCCTCGTGCGGGAGGAGGGGAGGGAGGAGCACGCCCTGCTGATCGCCCTACACCACATCGTCGCCGACGGCTGGTCGATGGGCGTGCTGGTGGAGGAGCTGTGCCACCTCTACGCCGCGTTCCGCGACGGCGTCGCGCCGGCGCTGCCCGACCTGCCCGTGCAGTACGCCGACTACGCCCTGTGGCAGCGCGACTGGCTCGCGGCGGGGGAGGGCGCCCGCCAGCTCGCGCACTGGCGCGCCGCCCTCGCCGACGCGCCGGCGGTGCTCGACCTGCCGGGCGACCGTCCGCGCCCGCCGGTGCAGAGCCACCGCGGCGCCAGCCTCGACGCGGTGGTGCCGGCGGCGCTCGCCGACCGGCTGCGGGCGCTGGCCCGCGACGGCGGCGCCACCCCCTTCATGCTGATGCTGGCCGGCTTCGCCCTGCTGCTCCACCGCGTCAGCGGCGAGCGCGACCTCTGCATCGGCGTGCCCGTCGCCAACCGCCAGCGCCTGGAGACCCAGGGCCTGATCGGCTTCTTCGTCAACACCCTGGTGCTGCGCTTCCGGGTGGACGGGGCGGCGAGCCCGCGCGCCCTGCTGGCCGAGGCGCGGCGGCTGACCCTGGAGGCGCAGTCCTGCCAGGACGTGCCGTTCGACCAGGTGGTCGAGGCCCTGCAGCCGGAGCGCAGCCTCAGCCACAACCCGCTGTTCCAGGTTCTCTTCAGCCACGACCGGCCGGCGCCGCCGCCGGCCCGCGACCTCGGCGGCCTGCGCGTCGCCGGGCTGGAGGCGGAGACGGCGGTGGCACAGTTCGACCTCGCCCTGCACACCAGCGAGCGGGCGGACGGCGGCATCGCCTGCACCTTCGCCTACGCCACCGACCTGTTCGAGCGCGACAGCGTCGAGCGGCTGGCCGCCGGCTTCCTGCACCTGCTGGCCGCCGTCGCCGACGCGCCCGACGGCCGCCTCGACCGGCTGCCGCTGCTGCCGGCCGCCGAGGCCGCCCGGCTGGTGCGGGCGGGCACCGGCACGCCGGTCGACCCGGCGGGCGCCCGCTGCCTGCACGAGCGCGTCGCCGAGCAGGCGGCCCGCCGACCCGACGCGGTGGCGGTGCGCTGCGGCGGCCGCTCGCTCACCTACGGCGCCCTCGACGCCCGCGCCAACCGCCTGGCGTGGCGGCTGCGCGGGCTCGGCGTCGGGCCCGACCGGCTGGTCGGCCTGGCGGCCGGGCGCTCGGCGGAGCTGGTCGTCGGCATGCTGGCCATCCTCAAGGCCGGCGGCGCCTACCTGCCGCTCGACCCGGCCTATCCGCCCGAGCGGCTGGCCTATCTGGTGGCCGACAGCGGCGCCGACCTCGTGCTGGCCGACGCGCACGGCCGGGCGGCCCTGCCGGCGGGGCCGGTGCGCGTCCTCGACCTCGACGGGGAGGACGGCGCCGCGGCGCCGGCCGGGCCGCCGCCGGCGGGGACGAGGCCGGACAACCTCGCCTACTGCATCTACACCTCGGGCTCCACCGGACGGCCCAAGGGGGCGCTGCTCACCCACCGCAACGTCGACCGTCTGCTGGCGGTGACGCAGGACGACTTCGCCTTCGCGGCGGCGGACGTGTGGACCCTGTTCCACTCCTTCGCCTTCGACTTCTCGGTGTGGGAGATCTTCGGGGCGCTGTGCACCGGCGGCCGCCTTGTGGTGGTGCCCCACGAGACCAGCCGGGCGCCCGACGCCTTCCACGACCTCGTGCTGGCCGAGGGGGTGACGGTGCTCAACCAGACGCCGTCGGCGTTCCAGCAGTTCGCCCGGGTCGCCCTGGAGCGCGGCGCCGACCTGCCGCTGCGCTGCGTGGTGTTCGGCGGCGAGGCCCTCGACGTCGGCACCCTGCGGCCGTGGTTCGCCCGCTTCGGCGACCGCCGGCCGCGGCTGGTCAACATGTACGGCATCACCGAGACGACGGTCCATGTCAGCCACCGCCCGCTCGATGCGGCCGACCGCGCCGGCAGCCCGATCGGCCGGCCGCTCGGCGACCTCTCCTGGTACCTGCTGAACGGCGCCCTGGAGCCGGTGCCGGTCGGCGTCTTCGGCGAGATCCACGTGGCCGGCGCCGGGCTGGCGCGCGGCTACCACCGCCGCCCCGGCCTCACCGCCGAGCGCTTCGTGCCCTCGCCCTTCGGCCCGCCGGGCGCGCGGCTCTACCGCACCGGCGATCTCGCGCGCTGGCGCGCCGACGGGACGCTGGAGTATGTCGGGCGCATCGACCAACAGGTGAAGATCCGCGGCTTCCGCATCGAGCTCGGCGAGATCGAGGGGCGGCTGACCGACCACCCCGCGGTGCGCGAGGCCGCCGCCGTGGTGCGCGAGGCGGCGGGCGGGCGCCACCTCGTCGCCTACGTCGTCGCCGACCCGGAGGGGGGGCTGGAGGAGCGGCTCAAGGCCCACCTCAAGGCCCATCTGCCCGACCACATGATGCCGGCGCGGATCGTCGCGCTGCCGTCCATGCCGCTGACCGCCAACGGCAAGCTCGACCGCCGCGCCCTGCCGGAGCCGGACTGGTCCGCCGCCGCCCACCGTGCGCCGGTCAGCGCCGCCGAACGGCTGCTCGCCGGGATCTGGCAGGAGGTGCTGGAGCGGCCGCGCGTCGGCCTCGATGACAACTTCTTCGACCTCGGCGGCGATTCCATCCTCTCCATCCAGGTGGTCGGCCGCGCCCGCCAGGCCGGGCTGGCGGTCACCGCCCGCGACCTGTTCCAGCACCAGACCGTCGCCGCCCTGGCGGCGGCGGCGGCGGCGCTGGAGCCGGCGCCGGACGCGGCGGGCGCCCCGGTGCCGGAGGACGGGACCTTCCCGCTGTCGCCGATGCAGCAGGGGATGCTGTTCCACACCGCGGACGACGACGGGGCCGGCCTCTACATCAACCAGATGGCGGTCGACGTGCACGGCCTCGATCCCGGGCGGTTCCGCGCGGCCTGGGAGGCGGCGGTGGCCCGCCACGACGTGCTGCGCACCGGCTTCGCCTTCGCCGGCGGCGCGCCGTCGGGCCAGCGGGTCTTCGCCGGGGCGGCGCTGCCCTTGCGCGAGCTGGAGTGGCGCGGGCCGGGTCGGAACGACCGCGCCGCCGGGGCGGGGGCGCTGGCCGCGGCGGCGGCCGAGGAGCGCGCCCGGCCCTTCGACCTGGAACGGCCGCCGCTGATGCGGCTGCTGCTGATCCGCCTGGGCGAGGACCGGCACCGGCTGGTGTGGACCTACCACCACGCCCTGATCGACGGCTGGAGCGTGTCGCGCCTGATCGGCGACGTGCTGCGCCTCTACCGCGGCGAACCGCCCGCACCCACCGCCCCCTACCGCGACTACGTCGCCTGGCTGGCCGCCCGCGACGGCGCCGCCACGGAATCCTTCTGGCGCCGCCGCCTCGCCGCCCTGGAGGAGCCGACCCTGCTGGCGGCGAGCGCCGGCCCGCGGCCGCCGGCCGGGGAGAGCGGGCACGCCGCCCTCTACACCCGTCTGGACGCCGGGCGGACCGGCGCCCTGCTCGCCTTCGCCCAGCGCCAGCGCATCACCGTCAACACGCTGGTCCAGGGCGCCTGGCTCCTCCTCCTCTCCCGCTACACCGGGCAGGCGACGGTGTGCTTCGGCGCCACCGTGTCGGGCCGCCCGGCCGAGCTGCCGGGGGCGGAGAGCATGCTGGGCCTGTTCATCAACACCCTGCCGGTGATCCGCACCCTCGTGCCGGAGCAGCCGGTCGGCGACTGGCTGCGCGCCCTCCAGGCGGAGAACCTGGAGATCCGCGAGCACGAGCACACGCCGCTCGCCGACGTGCAGCGCTGGGCCGGGCGCCCCGGCCAGCCCCTCTTCGACAGCATCATCGTCTTCGAGAACCAGCCCATCGACCGCACCCTGCGGGAGTGGAACGACCGCGACCTGCGCTTCGAGGACGCCAGCGACGCCGGCGTGACCAGCGTGCCCATGGACCTGATGGTGACCGTGGACGGCGGCCGGATGACCATCGAGTACATGCACCTGCGCGGCGCCTTCGCGGCCGGGACGGCCGAGGGCATCCGCGGGGCGATGGAGCGGCTGCTGGCGCGCATCGCCGAGGACGCCGACCGCCGCCTCGGCGACCTCGGCCTGGCCGCGGCGGAGCCGGGCGATCCGCCGCCGGCGGCCGGCGTCGCCGGGGAGCTGCTGGCGGCGCGGATCGCGGCGCAGGCGGCGGCGCGGCCGGAGGCGCCGGCGCTCGTGTGCGGCGACACCGTGCTGGGCTTCGCCGCCCTGGAGGAACGGGCCAACCGCCTGGCCCACGAGCTGGCCGCCCGCGGCGTCGGCCCGGAGGTGCGGGTCGCCGTCGCCCTGGAACGCTCGGTCGAGCTGGTGGTCGCCTTCCTGGCGGTGATGAAGGCCGGCGGCGCCTACGTCCCCCTCGACACCGCCTACCCGGCCGAGCGCCTGCGCTTCATGATCGCCGACGCCGCCCCGGCCCTGCTGCTCACCCGGACAAACCTGCGCGCCGTCCTGCCCGACGTGTCGGGGCCCGACGCGCCGGGGTCCGACGTGGTCGCGCTCGACAGCCTCGACCTGGCGCACCGGCCGGCGACGCCGCCGGCGGTGGCGGTGCCGCCGGCCGCGCTGGCCTATCTCATCTACACCTCCGGCTCGACCGGCCGGCCCAAGGGGGTGGCGGTGGCGCACGGGGCCCTGGCCATGCACTGCCGCGCCATCGGTGCGCGCTACGCCATGGGCCCCAAGGACCGCGAGCTCATCTTCATGTCCTTCTCCTTCGACGGCGCGCACGAGCGCTGGCTGACGGCGCTCAGCCACGGCGCCGCGGTGGTGCTGCGCGGACCCGAGCTGTGGACGCCGGAGCAGACCCTGGCGGCGCTGGAGCGGCATGGGGTGAGCGTCGCCGCCTTCCCGCCGGCCTACCTGCAGCAGCTCGCCGAACAGGCCGAGCGGCGGGGCGGGCCGCCGCCTCCGGTGCGGGTCTACTGCTTCGGCGGCGACGCGGTGCCCGAGGCCAGCGTCGGTCTGGTGCGCCGGGCGCTGGCGCCGGAGCGCGTCGTCAACGGCTACGGCCCGACCGAGACGGTGGTGACGCCGCTGCTGTGGACGCCGGCGGCGGACGAGGCGTGCGGGGCGCCCTACGCGCCGATCGGCGACCGGGTGGGGGCGCGCAGCGCCTGGGTGCTCGACGGCGACCTCAACCCGCTGCCCGACGGGGTGGCGGGGGAGCTGTACCTGGGCGGGGCGGGGGTGGCGCGGGGCTACCACGGCCGGCCGGGGCTGACGGCGGAGCGCTTCGTGCCGGACCCGTTCGGGACGGCGGGCGGGCGGCTCTACCGCACCGGCGACCGGGTGCGCCGGAGGGCGGGCGGGGTGTTCGAGTATCTCGGGCGGGTCGACCACCAGGTGAAGATCCGCGGCTTCCGCATCGAGCTTGGGGAGGTGGAGGCGCGCCTGGCGGCGCACCCGTCGGTGCGCGAGGCGCTGGTGGTGGCGCGCGAGGCGCCGGGCGGCAAGCAGCTGGTGGGCTACGTGGCGGGGGCGGCGGAGCCGGGGGAGCTGCGGGCGCACCTGAAGGCGCAGCTTCCGGACTACATGGTGCCGGCGCACATCGTCGTGCTGGAGCGGCTGCCGGTGAACGCCAACGGCAAGCTGGACCGCGCCGCCCTGCCGGAGCCGCAGTGGCAGGGCGGCGCAAGGGTGGCGCCGCGCACGCCGGCGGAGCGGCGGCTCGCCGCCATCTGGCAGGAGGTCCTCGGCCTCGACGCCGTCGGCGTCCACGACAACTTCTTCGAGCTCGGCGGGGACTCGCTCCTCACCCTGCGGGTCATCGCCCGCGTGCGCGCCACGCCCGAGCTGGGACTGGACCTGAAGCTGCGCGACATGATGCAGACGCCGACCATCGCCCAGCTCTGCGCGTCCGCGGCGGCGGCGCCAGGGGCGGCGGCAGCGGCGGAACCGTGCCCGCTCGTCGCCCTCAACCGGCCGGTGCCGGGGCAGCGGCCCCTGTTCTGCCTGCACGCCGGCTTCGGCACGGTGTTCGACTACGAGCCGCTGGCGCGCCGCCTCGACGGGACGGTCCCGGTCCACGGCGTGCAGTGCCGCATGCTGCTCGACCCGGCCTGGCGGGACGAGTCCCTGGCGGCGATGGCCGCGGACTACGCCCGCCACATCGCCGCCGCGCAGCCCGACGGCGCGGTCCGGCTGCTCGGCTGGTCGCTGGGCGGCAGCCTGGCGGTGCTGGTCGCCGACGCCCTGCGCCGCAACGGGCGGGCCGTCGACGTCCTCGGCCTCGTCGATCCCTTCGTGCCGGGGACCGGGGAGGGCGGGACGGACGCGCGGGAGGACCTGCTGGACGTCCTGCGCACGGTCCTGCCCGGTCCGGAGCCCGACGCCGAGCTGCTCGACGCCGTCGCCGCCGGGACCGACCGGGAGCGGATGCGGCGGGCCATCGCGGCGGCGCGCGCCGGGGCCGGCGGACCGCCTCCGTCGGCCGGCTGGGACGCCCTGGGCGACGAGGAGCTGGCGCTGGCCTTCGCCGTCGCCGCCCGCCTGCGGGCGCTGTCGGACGCCTTGCCGTCGCTGCCCGATCCCGGCGTCGCCCCGGCCTGCTGGTGGCGGTCGGGGCGGCGGGCGGCCCACGACGCGCTGTGCCGCCAGACCGGCCGGCCGGCGGCGTCCTGCCGGCTGAGCGACAGCGGCCACTTCGGCATCCTGCGCGACGCCGCCGTCCTCGACGGCGTGCGCGACGCCCTCTCCCTCTCCCTGCAACCCGCGTGAGTCGGGCGCCACGCGCCGACCGAGGATACCGCCCCGCCATGCCGCTGCACCCCGACCTCGCGTCCTTCCTGGAACTGGTGGAGCTCGGCCGCGCCAGCGGCCGCCAGCGCGCCATGCACGAGCTGAGCGTCGACGAGGCGCGGCTGGCCTTCGCCCGCTCCTCGGCGATGCTGGAGAGCGATCCGGCCGACCTGCCCTGGGTGCGCGACCTCGCGGTCCCGGCGGCGGATGGACGCTCCGTCGCCGTGCGGCTGTACGCGGTCGCCGCGCCGTCCGCGGCGGCGCCGCTGCCGGTGCTGCTGTACTTCCATGGCGGCGGCTACGTGGTCGGCGATCTCGACAGCCACGACGCCCTGTGCCGCGCGCTGGCCCGGCTGTCGGAATGGGCGGTGCTGGCCGTCGACTACCGCCGGGCGCCCGAGCACCGCTTCCCGGCGGCCTTCGACGACGCCCTCGCCGTGGTGCGCTGGCTGGCCGCGGAGGGGGCGGGGATCGGCCTCGACCCGGGGCGGCTGGCGGTGGCGGGCGACAGCGCCGGCGGCACCCTGGCGACCGTGCTGGCGAGCCTGGCGGTGCGCGAGCCCGCGGCGATGCCGCTGCCGCCCCGCGCCCAGGTCCTGCTCTACCCCGTCACCGACGCCGTGGGCGACCACCCGTCGCGCCGCCGCTTCGCCGAGGGCCACCTCCTGGAAAGTGCCACCCTGGAGTGGTTCTTCCGCCACGTCGAGCGGCGGCCGGAGGACCGGTCGGACTGGCGCCTGTCGCCGCTGCGGGCGGTGCCGCCGGCCGGCATTGCCCCCGCCCTGGTGCTGGTGGGCGAGTACGATCCCCTGGTCGACGAGACCGTCGCCTACGCGCACGCCCTGCGGCAGGCGGGCAACGACGTGACCCTGCGCGTCCTGCCCGGCCTGACCCACGACGTCCTGCGCATGGCCGACCTCCTGCCCGAGGCCGCGTCCCTGCGGCGGGACATCGCCGCGTGGTTGCGCAGCACCGCCTAAAGATCCCGGCCTCCGTCTCGTCTTAGAGCAAGAGAGGCGCCCGGACGCCCGGCCCGGCGACGCGGCCGGCTGCGGCACCGCCCCGGTGGGCACCGAACGGATTGGGGAAGGCTCGGCATGACGCAACTGGTTTCGTTGTCCACCCCGGTGGACGTGCTCGGCATCGGCTTCGGCCCGTCGAACATGGCGCTCGCCATCGCCCTGGACGAGCTCGCCGCCGCCCGCGGCCGCACCCTCGGCCGCCTGTTCGTCGAGCGCCAGAGCGACTACAGCTGGCACGGCAACACCATCGTCGCGCAGAGCGAGCTGCAGATCTCCTTCCTCAAGGACCTCGTGTCCCTGCGCAACCCGACCAGCCCCTATTCCTTCATCAACTATCTCCACACCCAGGGCCGGCTGAGCGACTTCATCAACCTCAAGAGCTTCTTCCCCTGCCGCATGGAGTTCAACGACTACCTGCGCTGGGTGGCCGGGCACTTCGCCGACGACTGCCTGTACGGCGAGGAGGTGGTGGCCGTCGAGCCGGTCGAGGCCGGGCCGACGATCGACACGCTGAAGGTGCACACCCGCGACGCCCGCGGCCGCGACCACGCGCGCCTCGCCCGCTCGCTGGTGATCGGCATGGGCGGCACGCCGCGCATCCCCGCCCCCTTCGCGCCGCTGCGCGACGACCCGCGGGTGTTCCACTACGCCCGCTACCTCGAGGGCATGGCCGGGCTGCCGGCCGGCGGCCTGCGGCGCGTCGCCGTGATCGGCGGCGGCCAGAGCGCCGCCGAGGCCTTCGTCGACCTGAACGACGGGCACCCCGCGGCGGGCGTCGACCTGGTGGTGCGGGCCGCCGTCCTGCGGCCGTCCGACGACAGCCCGTTCGTCAACGAGATCTTCGCGCCGGCCGCCACCGACCGCATGTTCGCCCGCTCCGACGCGGCGCGGGAGCAGACCCTGCGCCACTACCGCAGCTCCAACTACTCCGTCGTCAATCCCAACCTGCTGGACCGCATCTACGCCATCTTCTACCGCCAGAAGGTGGCGCGCCGCGACCGCCACGCCCTGCTGTGCCGGCGGGAGGTGACGGCGGCGACCGCCGGCCCGGACGGCGTCGCCCTGGTGCTGCGCGACCTCGACACCGGCGCCTGCGAGACCCGCCGCTACGACGCGGTGGTGCTGGCGACCGGCTTCGAGCGCACCGTCCACCGCACCCTCCTGGAACCGCTGGCGGAGCACCTGGACGGCATGAGGGTGGACCGCAACTACCGCCTGCTCGCCGACGAACGGCTGACGGCGCCGGTGTTCCTGCAGGGCTACTGCGAGTCGTCGCACGGGTTGAGCGACACCCTGCTGTCCGTGCTGCCGATGCGGGCCGCCGAGATCGCCGGGTCCCTGCTGGACGCGCTGGCCGCGACGGCGCCCGAGCGGCGCCCCTTCGCCGAGGCCGGCCGCGCCCTGCACGTGGGGAACCTGTGACGCATGCCCTGGGCGGGCGGGGAACGCCGGTCGCGCCATGACCGGCCCGGGCGGTGCCGGCTGGCGGCGGCCTTCGCGCTGCTGGCGGCGCTCGCCGCGCCGGCGGCGGTGAGCGCGCCGCCGCGCGGCGGCCTCCTCGCGATGGCGGAGGTCGCCCGCTTCACGGCCGCGCAGATCGACGCGGCGGTCGGCGACGAGATGGCGCTGGTCGGTCCCGCGGCGTGCGACGTCGGGGTCTTCGACCTGCGCTACGCCACCGTTGGCGTCCACGGCGAGCCGGCGGACGCCTCCGCGGTCCTGCTGCTGCCAAGCGGCTCGCCGGCGTGCGCCGGGGACGTGCCGCTGCTGGGCTGGGCCCGCGGCACCGAGACCCGCCGGACGGCGGCGCAGGCCGACCGGGCGGCGGAGGTCGCCAACTCGCCCCTGGCCGCCTTCTACGCCGCCAAGGGTTACGCGGTCGCCGCCACCGACTATCTCGGCCTGGGCCGGTCGGGCTATCCGTTCCATCCCTACCTGCACGCCGGGTCCGAGGCGACGGCGATCGTCGACGCCCTGCGGGCGGCCCGGCAGGCGGCGCGCCTGGTCAAGGCCGATCTGTCCGGCCAGGTCATGCTGGCCGGGTATTCCCAGGGGGGGCACGCCACGCTGGCGGCCCAGCGGGCGATCGAGCGGGACCACGCCGACGAGTTCGACCTGGTCGCCAGCGCGCCGATGGCCGGCCCCTACTACCCGTCGCGGATCGTCCTCGACGGCTGGTCGGGCGGCGGTTCCGCCGCCGATCCGCTGGCACCGCTGCTGCTGTCCTACACGCTGGTCTCCTACGAGCGCGCCTACGGCGGCCTCTACCGGCGCCCCGGGGAGGTCTTCCGGCCGCCCTTCGCCGAGCGGGTCGAGGCGCTGTTCCCCGGCCCCTGGGGCGTGTTCGAGCTGGCCGAGAACGCCCCCTTCGCCGGCGTGGCCGACCTGGACGCGGTGCGGACCCCCGCCTTCGCCCGGGCGGTCGAGCGGCGGCCGGACCACCCGTTCCGGGCGGCGCTGCGGCGCAATGACCTGCTGGACGGCTGGACGCCGCGGACGCCGACGCTGCTGTGCGGCGCCCGGCGCGACGCGGTCGTCCCGTTCGCGAGCACCCTGGAGGCGGCCCGCGCCTTCGCCGGGGCGCCGGTGACCGTGGTCGACGTCGACCCGCAGATCCCGGCCGGTGTCGACGGTGTCGAGGCCCACGCCGGCTGGGGCGCCTATCTCTGCTACGCCGCCGCCCGGCAGCGCCTGTTCGACGGCGTCCGGCGGCGGGGCCACCAGATCGGAACCGAGGCACGATGACCGCCATCCCCGCCGACACGAACCGCCGCCTCGTCCTGCCGCTGCCCGACGGCGGCTCCGTCACCATCGAGGGCGAGGGCGGGCGCCGCACCCTGCGGGTCGGGGAGCGTCCGCCGGTCGCGCTGGAGATCGCCGAACCGGCGGAGACGCCGTCGCTGCGCCTCGCCGGTCCCGCTCCCGCGGCGGCCGACCTCTGGGGGGCGGCCTACTGGGCCTTCTCCCGACGTCCGGACTGCGCCCGCGTCCTCTGGCCCGAACTCGCGGGCTGCGCCGAGGCGGCGGCCAGCGGACTGGTGGCGCCGCGGACCGACGGGCCGGGCTGGCAGAGCCTGCGCGCCATGTTCTGGCAGCTGCCCCGGCCCTGGCGGGCGGGCGGATCGGCGGCCGGCTACCCCCTCGCCTTCACGCTGACCGACGGCAGGCGTCATCCCATCCGCCCGCCCAAGCCCGCCGGAACGGTCTACCGCCGCTTCGACGCCCGGCTGGGCGCCTGGGTGTCGCTGCGCACCCTCGACATCGACGGCGACCTCGTCCGCTTCAACCGCTGGCAGAACACGCCGCGGGTCCTGCGGTTCTGGCAGGAGGGCGGCGACCTCGCGGCGCACCGGGCCTATCTGGCGCGGCTGGCCGCCGATCCCCACACGCTGACCCTGATCGGCTGCTTCGACGACGAGCCCTTCGCCTATTTCGAGGCCTACTGGGCCAAAGAGGACCGCATCGCGCCCTTCTACCCGGCCGGCGATCACGACCGCGGGGTGCACATGCTGGTGGGGGAGCAGGCCCATCGCGGTCCCCACAGGGTCGCGAGCTGGCTGCCGGCCCTCGTCCACTATCTGTTCCTCGACGAACCGCGGACGCAGACCGTGGTGGCCGAGCCGCGCGCCGACAACCAGGTCATGATCGGCTACATGCAGGCCCACGGCTTCAACCGGGACAAGGAGTTCGACTTCCCGCACAAGCGCGCGGCCCTGATGGCGCTGAGCCGGGAGCGCTTCTTCGACCGCTGCCGGCTGTCCTGATCGGCCGGCATCCGGCGGTTCCGGTCCGGGCCGCATGTGGCAACGCGGCACCCCGCCCGCGGCCGTCGGTGCGCCGCCACGGGCGCCGCCGAATCCGAGCTTGACACCCAACGGCTCCTCCGACAGCTTGCAGGCCTCCGAGTGGCCGAGCCGCCGAAGCTCTCCTGGCGTCCATTCCGCCCGAGATTGGCAGGTCCGGAGTATTCGCTCCGCTGGGACACAATCGTCGTGTTGGCCGCTCGTCTTCGTTTGCGCGGTTCAGATCAGGATTGCAGGGATGTTGGCAAGCGACCCGTCGATGAGCGCCGTTTCTCCCCCGTGGCTGGGTTGTGCGACGTTGGTCGACGCGCTGGACCGTGCGGCCCGGGGCGAGGGTGGCCTCAGCTTCCATTCGGGACGCGGACAGCTGGTCGAGGGCGTGACCTATCGCGCCCTTGCCGGGCAGGCCCGCATCCTGGGCCGGCGCATGCTGAACGCGGGCTTCGCCCGGGGCGAACGGGTGGCGCTGATTGCCGAGATGAACGCCGACTTCGTGCGGGCGTTCTTCGCGTGCATCGTCGCCGGGCTCACGCCGGTGCCGTTGCCGCCGCCCATGGCGCTGGGCGGCCGCGACCGCTACGTCGCCCACATCCGCGGCATGCTGACGGTGGCGCGGGTGTCCGGCGTGCTGGCCCCGTCGCCGCTGGTCGAGTGGATGGCCGAAGCGGCCGACGGGTTGGGTCTGCGGACCGTCGGCGACCTCTCGGCCTTCGACGCGGTGGCCGAGGACGGCGCCGAGCTGCCGGCCGTCGCCGCGGAGGACGTCGCCTTCCTGCAGTTCTCGTCGGGCAGCACGCGCTTTCCCCACGGGGTGACGATCACCCATCGGGCGCTGATGGCCAACGCGCACGCGATCGCGCTGCACGGCCTGAAGATCGTCCCCAGCGACCGCTGCGTGTCGTGGCTGCCCTTCTACCACGACATGGGCCTCGTCGGATTCCTGCTGACGCCGGTCGTCACCGGCACGACCGTCGACTATCTGCCGACCCACGAGTTCGCCCGCCGGCCCCTGACCTGGCTGTCGCTGATCTCGCGCAACCGCGGGACGTTGTCCTACAGCCCGAGCTTCGGCTACGAGCTGTGCGCGCGGCGCGCCGGCAACAGCCTGCCGGAGGGGCTCGACCTCTCCACTTGGCGCGGTGCCGGCATCGGCGGTGACATGATCCGCCCCCACATCCTGGCCCGCTTCGCCGAGACCTTCCGGGCCTGCGGCTTCGACGCCGGCGCCTTCGTGCCCAGCTACGGCATGGCGGAAACGACGCTGGCGGTCAGCTTCGCCCCGCTCGGCCGCGGCGTGGACGTGGACCGGGTGGACATGGACCGCCTGGAGGGACTGCAGCACGCGGCGGCGCCGGCCACGCCCGACTCGCGGGCCCGCGACTTCGTCCTCTGCGGACCGCCGCTGCCGGGCTACACCGCGGAGATCCGCGACAGCGACGGCCGGGTGCTCGACGAGCGGCGGGTCGGCCGGATCTTCGTGCGCGGCCCCAGCCTGATGCGCGAGTACTTCGAGAACCCGGAGGAGACGGCCCGGGTGCTGTCGGCCGACGGCTGGCTCGATACCGGCGACCTCGGCTACCGGCTCGGCTCGTCGCTGGTCATCACCGGGCGCGCCAAGGATCTCATCCTGGTCAACGGCCGCAACATCTGGCCGCAGGACCTGGAGTGGAGCGCCGAGCACGTCGACGGCCTGCGCAGCGGCGACGCCGCGGCCTTCTCCATCGACGACGGCGGCGACTCCGAACGGATCATCGTCCTCGTCCATTGCCGGACCGCCACGCCCGAAGGCCGGCAGGCGCTGAGGGCCGCGGTCGGCGGCGCGTTGAACAGCGCCCACGGCGTCGATGCGACGGTGGTGCTGGTGCCGCCGCACAGCCTGCCGCAGACCTCGTCCGGCAAGCTCAGCCGCAGCCGCGCCCGCCAGCTCTTTCTGACGGGGGCCTTCGGGGAGGGGCTTTGACGCGGCTCGCCGCGGTCACCGGCGGCACGGGCTTCCTCGGACGCGCCGTGGTGGCGGCCCTGGTCCGCCGCGGCTGGCGCGTCCGCCTGCTGGCGCGCCGCGACCCGGCGCACCCGCAGCTTCCCGCCCAGGGCGTCGAGGTGGTCCGCGGCGACCTCGACGATCCCGAGTCGCTGCGTGTCCTGGTGCGCGGCGCCGCCGCGGTGGTGCATGGCGCCGGCCTGATCAAGGCGCCGTCGCGGTCGCGGTTCTTCGCCGTCAACGGCGACGGGGCCGGCCGGCTCGCCGCGGCGGTGGCCGCCGCGGCCCCCGCCGCCCGGCTGGTCGCCGTATCCTCCCTGGCGGCGCGCGAGCCGCAGCTGTCCGACTACGCCGCCAGCAAGCGCGCCGGCGAGGAGGCGCTCCGCGCCGCCGCGGCCGCGGTGGCGTGGACCATCGTCCGGCCGCCGGCGATCTACGGCCCGTGGGACCGCGAGACCCTGGCCGTCTTCCGGGCCGCCCGCGGGCCGCTGCTTCCGCTGTTCCACGGTCCGGAGTCGCGGGTCTGCCTGATCCACGTCGACGACGCCACCGCGGCGGTGGCCGCGCTGTGCGACGGCGGCCCGACCGGCCGGATCTTCGAGCTCAGCGACGCGCGGCGGGAGGGCTACCCGTGGACCACCGTCCTCCGGGCGGCCGCCGCGGCGAGCGGCGGCACGCCCCGCCTGGTGCGCGTCCCGCCGGCCGTGGTGCGGTTGGGCGGCGCGGTCGCCGGGGCGCTGGGCCGGCTGGGCGGCGGCTCCCCCATGCTGACCGCCGGCAAGGCGCGCGAGATCCTGCACCCGGACTGGTCGTCGGCGGCGGAGCGCCAGCCGCCGACGGAGCTGTGGACTCCGGCGATCGCGCTGGACGACGGGTTCGCCGCCACCGTCCGCTGGTACCGCGACGCCGGCTGGTTGTGAACGCCGTTCAGCCCCCCTGCCGTCGGGCGTACCCCCCATACCGTTGCGCTTATGCATCGGTATGGGGGCCATGAAATCGAAAAGGTTGAAGCCTTGGTGGGATTATTTTTACAGTTCGGCGACACGTGGGCGTTCCGAACCCCGACACGTTGATAGGTTCAACCATTCATGCCGGCATCTCCGTCGCCCGATCCAGATCCCGACCGAAACCGCGAGATCATTTCCACCATCATCGAAATGATGGATGGTCTGCCGCAACCGCCAAGCAATGTCGGTCCTGAGACGAACATCGTGCACGACCTCGGCCTCGATTCGCTCGCAGTCATGAATTTCGTCATGACTCTCGAGGACCGGTTCGACGTATCCATTCCCATGGACCGCCTGGTGGGGATCGAGACCGTCGGTGATCTTGCTGCGGTGATCGCGGACCTCAAGAGGTGCTGACCCCGACATGAGCATTCTCGCCAAGTTCTCGTCCCTCCGGGATTCGTACGATGCCGTGCGGGCCGCTGGGAACAACCCCTTCGCCGTGCGATTCGACGCGATCCGCTCGCCGACCGAAGGGATACTCAACGGCCAGCCGGTCATCCTGCTGGGGACGAACAACTATCTCGGCCTGACCTTCGACCCCTCCTGCATCGAGCAGGCGGCCGACGCGGTCCGCCGGGCCGGCACCGGCACCACCGGGTCGCGCATCGCCAACGGCACCTACGATGGCCACGCCGAACTGGAGCGCCGCCTCGCCGCGTTCTACGGCTGCCAGTCGGCGATGCTGTTCTCCACGGGCTACCAGGCCAACCTCGGCATCCTGTCGACGGTGGCCGGCCGCGGCGATCACATCCTGATCGACGCCGACAGCCACGCCAGCATCTACGACGGATGCCGCCTCGGCCAGGCGGAGGTCATCCGCTTCCGCCACAACGATCCCGACGATCTGGCGCGCCGCCTGCGCCGGCTCAAGGGCGCCGAAGGCAGCCGCCTGATCGTCGTCGAGGGCATCTACAGCATGCTCGGCGACACCGCGCCGCTGAAGGAGATCGCCGAGGTCAAGCGCGAGTGGGGCGCCCATCTGCTGGTGGACGAGGCGCACTCGCTCGGCGTGCTGGGCCCGCGCGGCCGCGGCCTCGCCGAGGAGGCCGGCGTCGAGGCCGACGTCGACTTCATCGTCGGCACCTTCAGCAAGAGCCTGGGGGCGGTCGGCGGCTTCTGCGTCTCCAACCTGCCGGATTTCGACGTGCTGCGCGTCGCCTGCCGGCCGTACATGTTCACGGCCTCGCTGCCGCCGTCGGTGATCGCGTCGGTGCTGCAGGCGCTGACCCGGGTCGAGGAGGAGCCGGGCCTGCGCACCCGCCTGCGCGAGAACGCCCAGCGCCTCTACGGCGGGCTTGCGGCCGAGGGCTTCGTGCTGGGGCCGCAGGTCAACCCCGTCGTCTCGGTGCGCATGCCCTCGACCGAGGTCGCCATCGCCTTCTGGAACCGGCTGCTCGACGCCGGGATCTACCTCAACTTGGCCCTGCCGCCGGCGACGCCGGACAATTTCCCGCTCCTGCGTTCGAGCGTCAGCGCCGCCCACACGCCCGAGCAGATCGACGCCGCCGTCGCGGCGATCACCTACATCGGGCGCCAGATGGGCGTGGTCACGCCCTCCCTGGCCTGCGCGGCGGCGCAGTAGCCGCGTTCAGCGGATGACGCCGTCGCGGCGCAGGCGCCACAGCACCACGGGAGCGGCGAGGAG
Organism: Azospirillum sp. ST 5-10; assembly: GCF_051225715.1. NCBI lineage: Bacteria > Pseudomonadati > Pseudomonadota > Alphaproteobacteria > Rhodospirillales > Azospirillaceae > Azospirillum > Azospirillum sp. ST 5-10. The sequence goes on along the minus strand of NZ_JBPJSP010000022.1, from coordinate 87,824 downwards.
CGGGTGGCGCCGCTCCCAGTCGGAGATCGCCACGGGGCGGCCGCTGTGCCGCTCCAGCTTCCACAGGATGTAGTCGACGCCGTTCTCGAAGGTGGCGAGCGCCTTGGCGAGCCGCAGGAGGTTCAGCAGCTTGCCGGCGCGGCGGCGCACGGCCCAGGCGCGCCGGGCCGCCCCGTGGTCGACGAGCGGACGGAGCCGGCCGTCGGCGTCCGACTCGGCGGCGATTCCGGCGTCAGCGAGCGCCAGCGGCAGCAGGCGGCGGTAGCGCTCCGCCGCCCAGTCGTGGACGAGGTCGGGACGGTTGCCGCGTTCGGCCCGCAGCTCGGCGCCGTAGGTGTGGCGGAACAGCCCGGTCCAGTACTCCGCCGCGGTGCCGCGGTCCGGTCCCAGCCCGACCGCCCAGCGCGCCGCCGTGGCGATCGCCGTGGCGACGGCGTCGACGGCGGCGGCGCGGCAGTCCGCGTCGCGGGCGTGGAGCAGCGCCGCCGGCTGGCAGAAGCGGGCCCACACCGTGGTGTCGACCCCGTTCCCCCGCACGGCGCGGGCGAACGCCGCCGTTCCCATGACCGCCACCTTGGCGCGCACCCGGCCCGCCCCGAACGGCACCTCCAGGTAGGACACGGTGGGCGGCAGCAGGGTGTTCAGGACGGCCGGCCACAGGCGGCCGTGGAAGGCGCGCAGCCGGTCGGTGAGGACGTAGACGTCGAGGATGCCGTCGGCGTCGCCGGTGCGCAGGCAGGAGCCGTAGAACAGCACCGCCGCCACCGCCGCGCCGTGCCGGGCGACGATGGCGTCGGCGAGGGCGCGCGCCTGCGCCATGACCGGCCGCTCCAGCTCGGCGGCGGCGGCGGCGGCCAGGGGGCGGCTCATGGCACCACGAAGCCGATGCGCCCGCCGGCCGACAGCCGGATGCCCCTCGGGCCGGGCTCGAACGCCTCGCCGTCGACGATGAAGGGGCGGTCCAGCTCGATGTCGATCGCGCGCGCCCGGCCGCTGGCGTAGCCCGCCTCGATCATCCACGGCCGCGGCCGGCCGAGCAGGGTCGGCAGGAGGGCGGTCGCCAGGCGCGGCGGCGGCGCCGGGATGTCGAGCCAGCGCAGCGGCGCGCCGCCCTCGCCCCAGAACGGCCGGATGTTCAGCACCAGGCTGTCGAGCGTCGTCGCCAGCGTCAGGAAGTGGCGGCCCGCACGCTGCCAGCCGCCGTCGATCTGGAGGCGCATCGCGTCGCCATCCATCAGGGCGCGCCGTTCCCGGCCGAACAGCACGGAACCGGTCATGGCGGCGATCGACAGGGCGACCGCCGCGGCGTTGGCGATGCCCACCCGGTGGACGTGGCTGTTGGCGAGCCGGGTGCCCGCGGCGAACCCGGCGGCGCCGAACAGGAAGCCGCGGATGCGGCGCTCCGGCGCGTCGCGCCACGCCACGTCCAGCACGGGGCATTCGATCCGCCGCAACGTGCGGCGGCGGGCGCCGTCGAGCAGGCGGGTCAGTTCCGCCGGGACGTTCCGGTGCCGACGCCCGGCCACCCCGACGACCCGTGCGGCGAGGTTGGTCTTGCCGGCCGGCAGCAGGGCGAGATCCGGCGGGTCGTCGCCGTAGACCTGCGGCAGGGCGGTCAGGATCTCGCGGATCGTCCCGTCGCCGCCGCTCACCGCGAGCACGCGGACCTCGCGCCGGCGGAACTCGCGCAGCGCCTCGGCCAGCTCGTCCGCGCTCCGCGGCTGCGCCTGCGGCAGGTCGCCGAACCCGGCCAAGGCGGCGTCGAGGCCGCCGCCCGCGTTGTGGCGGCTGCGCGGGTTGCCGATGAAGCCGACCCGTGCCGGTGCGGGCGCGGCGCGGCGCGGGCGTGCGGACTCGACAGGGCGGCCGGCGCCGGGCAATGGTAGGTCGACGATCCCGCTCTCCACGCTCATGTCCTCGTGATGCCGCACGGCTTCCGCTTCGCCCATCTGTCCGATCCGCACCTGCCCCTGCCGCCGGGCCTGCCGGCCCGGCTGCGCCACCTCGCGGGGAAGCGATTGTTAGGCTTCCTGTCCTGGCGGCGCAAGCGGCACCGCCTCCACCTGCCCGATGTTCTCGCGGCACTGCTGGCCGACGTCGAGCGCCACGCCCCCGACCACGTCGTCGTCACCGGCGACCTCGTCAACATCGCGCTGCCCGACGAGTTCGAGCTGGCGCGCCTGTGGCTGGAAGGGCTGGGGGCTCCCGAGCGGGTGTCGGTGGTGCCGGGCAACCACGACGCCACCGTGGCCGTCCCCTGGGGCATCGGCCTGGGGCGCTGGCAGCCGTGGATGACGGGAGACGGCGCGGACGCCGGCGGCCCCGCCGGCTTCCCCTATGTCCGGATCCGCGGCCCGGTGGCGTTCGTCGGCGTCTCCACCGCGGTGCCGACCCTGCCGCTGCTCGCCACCGGCACGGTGGGGACGGCGCAGCGCGCCCGCGTCGAGGCGGTGCTGAACGAGCTGGCGGCGCGTGGCCTCTTCCGGGTCGTCCTCATGCATCACCCACCCCTGCCGGTCGGCGGCGGCGCCCGCAAGGGACTGACCGACCGCCGCGCCGTGCAGGGCGTTCTGGCCCGCGCCGGGGCCGAGCTGGTGCTGCACGGACATCACCACCGCAACCACCGCGGCCTCCTGCCGGGCCCCGGCGGTCGATCGATACCGGTGGTCGGCGTGGCGTCGGCCTCGGGCGCCGAAGGGCACGCCCATCCGGCGCGCTGGATCCAGTTCACGGTGACGGCGCGCGGGGAGGGCGGCTGGCACCTCGCGGCGCTGGTCCGCGGCTACGGCGCCGGCGGCTTCGGGACGGCCGAGCGGTTCGCCGTGTCCTACGACGCCCCGGCGCTGGCGGTCTGCGGCCAGCCGGCCGTCAGTAGTGGATGGTGATGGCGACGTCGTTGTCGCCGGGATGGGCGGTGATCCGCGCCGAGTCGTAGCTGGGGATGCCGAGCAGGGTCGGCGCGTCGTTGGAGACGCCGTAGCCTTCGGCGGGCAGGCCGAGGAGCGTGCGGTTGAAGTCGCGGTCGTCGTTCTCGTCGTGGTACAGGGCGACGGCGTAGGCGCTGCGCGGCGGCACGGCGAGGCAGACATCGGTCAGGCCGGCGCGGGCCGGTGCCCGCACCCGCGCGAGCTTGCGTCCGGGTGCCAGGAAGTCGGCGGGAACGTCGCCGTACACGGTCACGGTGACCGTGCCGCGGTCGTTGCGCACGCCGGACACCGCCACGTGCAGCCGCACTTGGTCCGGCGCGTCGGTGCACGGGGCCGCCTCGCCGGTCAGCACCGGCTCGGCCGAAGCCATCCCCATGCCGACCAGCAGCGCCGGCACGCCGAACAGGAAACGCAAAGACGGCATGAGTGGGAACCCTGGAAGACGCGGCGGGCGGCGTTTGATTTGCGTTTCACTCGCGACCGCCATACATAGGGCTTTTACCCCGTCCTGCCGCTCAGGACCACCCGGGATGAAACCCATGTCGAACGCGACGATGCGGAAGTTCGGCCATCCGCACACGCTGCTGGCGCAGACGCCGCACTGGTGCGTTCTCGTGCGTCCGCAGCAGGTCACCCTCGGATCGCTCGTCCTCGCCTGCCGCGAGCCGGTCACCAGCTTCGGGGCGGTGAGCCCGGCCGCCTTCGCCGACCTGCAGGCGGTGGTGGCGCGCATCGAGGCGACGCTGGCGGCCTTCGTCTGCTACGACAAGATCAACTATCTCATGCTGATGATGGTGGACCCCGACGTCCACTTCCACGTCATCCCGCGCTACCAGGGTGTGCGCCGGTTCGAGGGACTGGAGGTCCCGGACGCCGGCTGGCCCGGTCCGCCGGCGCTGGGCACGGCGGTGGCGCCGGAGGCCGACGCGTTGGACCGCCTCGTGGCGGCGCTGCGCACGGCCTGGGGCGAGACCGCTGCATGAGATCGGACGAACCCGCCCCTTCCGCTGGACGCCTCGGAATGCCGTGCGCCTGATCGACCGCTACATCCTGGTGCAGACGGCGAAGCCGCTCGGCGTGTCGCTGGCGGTGGTGCTCATCGCCCTCGTGCTCGAGCGGCTGCTGCGCCTGTTCGACCTGCTGGCCACCCAGGGAAAGCAGTTCGGGCAGATCATGAACATGCTGGTCAACCTGGTGCCGCACTATCTCGGTCTGGCGCTGCCGGCGGCGTTCTTCATCAGCATCTTCCTCGTGTCGGCACGCTTCAGCGAGGACAGCGAGCTGGACGCCCTGCACGGCTGCGGCCTGTCGGTGCGGCGGTTCAGCCGGCCGTTCCTCGGCCTCGGCGTCCTGCTGACGGTGTTCAGCGTGGCGCTCTACGGCTACATCCAGCCCTATTCCCGCTACACCTACCGGTCGATCTTCCACGTCGTCACCAACGCCGCCTGGGACGCGTCGGTCACCGCCGGCACCTTCATCGACGCCGGCAACGGCTACACCGTCTACGCCGACCGGCTGGACCGCGACGGGCGCCGGCTGGAACGCGTGTTCATCCACGAGACGCGGCCCACCGGCACCGAGGTCACGACGACCGCCGAGTCGGGGTTCCTCCAGGCGAGCGCCGACAGCGACTTCCTGCGGCTGCGGCTGCACAACGTGGTGCAGATCCGGACGGCCCCCGGGGAGAACCCGGCGGCCGTCGCCTTCGACGAGCTGCTGGTCGACCACCGCTTCCCGCGCGACATCCCGCTGTTCCGCAGCCGCGGCGACAGCGAGCGGGAGCTGACGATGACCGAGCTGCGCCGGGAGATGGCCGACCCCGGCGCGCCGGTGCCGCACAGCCGGCTCGTCGCCGAGTTCCACGCCCGTCTGGTGCGTTCGGTGTCGCTGATGCTTCTGCCCATGCTGGCGGTGCCCATGGGGATGGCGGCGAAGCGGTCGTTCCGCTGGCAGGGAATCGCCGTCGCCGCCGTCATCCTGCTCCTCTACCACCATGCCGTGCAGTTCGGCGAGAGCCTGGGCGACCTCGGCCGGGTGCCGCCGGTCCTCAGCCTGTGGGGGCCGTTCGCCGTCTTCGCCGCCCTGTGCCTCGCCCTCTACCTGATGGCCGACCGCCGGCCGGGCGTGAACCCCTTCGAACCGGTGTTCGAGGCGGTGGACGGCGTGGTCCGGCGGGTGCGGCGCCTGCTGCCGCGCCGGAGGGTGGCGACGTGACGCTCGCCGCCTACTTCACGCGCGCCTTCGTCGGCCGCTTCTGCGCCGTGCTGTTCGGCCTGGGGGCGCTGCTGCAGCTCCTCGACCTGATGGACAAGATGGGCGACGTGCTGGAGCGGGGGCACGGCACCGCCGACCTGCTGTCCTACGTCGTCCTGCGGCTGCCGCTGATCCTCAACCAGCTCGTCCCGCTGGCGGTGCTGATCGGCGCCCTCCTCGCCTTCATGTCCTTCGCGCAGCGCGGCGAGGTGATCGCCCTGCGGTCGATCGGCGCGTCGTCCTGGCGGCTGTTCGCGACCCTGCTGCCGGCGGTCGCCGCGATCGTCGCCCTGCACTTCGTGCTGATGGACCAGTTGGCCCCGCGCGCCGAGCAGGCGCTGCAGGCCTGGTGGGAGGCGCGGCCGGCGCCGCCCAGCGAGGAGGCGAAGCCCGCCGAGCCGGTGTGGATGCGCGCAGGGAGCAGCATCGTCGCCGTGCGGGCGGTGCGCGACGACGGCCGGCGCCTGGAGGGGGTGACCATCGTCCGCCGCGACGAGTTGGGCCGGGCGACGGCGCGTCTGGTCGCGGACGAGGCCCGCTGGGCCGACGGCGGCTGGGTGCTGCACGACGTCGACGCCTTCACCCTGCGCAAGGACACGCAGTCGCAGCGGCACGACGCGGTGCTGCCCTGGCCCGACGGCCCGGCACCGGAGAACGTCGCCTTCGTCGCCGATCCGACCGAGTTCCTGTCGATCGACCGGCTGCGCACCATCGTCGAGGGGGTGTGGTCGGGGACGCGCGACGTCGCCTTCTACGAGGTCCAGGTGCAGCGGATCTTCTCGATTCCCGCCTCATCCTTCGTCATGCTGCTGCTCGCCCAGCCGGCGCTGCACGGCATGCGCCGCAGCCGCGGCTTCGGCGCCGGCATGGCCGCCGGTCTCGCCCTCGGGCTGCTGTTCATGGTGTTCCAGGGACTGCTGTCGGCGTTCGCCGAAGCCGATCTGCTGCCGCCCCTGCTGGCGGTGTGGTTCCCCCTGGCGATCTTTGCGCTTATCGGCGGCGCGATCCTGCTTTATCTGGAAGAGTGATCGGCTGGACAGGAACGGGGAGCGCATTCGACATGCCCGGTTGGAACGGACGGACCTACGACCTCGGCCGCATGAGCCTGCGGGAGCTCCTGGTGGCCTACGCGACCTATCCGGCCATCCAGGTCTACGCCGCCGCGGCCGCCGTCGGCGCGGCCCTGGCCGTCGCCTGGAGCGACGGGGGCGGGCGCACGGCGCTGGCGGCCCTGCTCGTCGTCGTCCTCTATCCCTTCATCGAATACGGGCTGCACCGCTTCATCCTGCACGCGCGCTTCCTCTACAAGTCGCCGCTGACGGCCGCGCTGTGGAAGCGCATCCATTTCGACCACCACCAGGACCCCCACCGGCTGGACGTCCTGTTCGGGTCGCTCGCCAACACCCTGCCGCTCATCCTGGTCATCGGCCTGTCCCTGGGCTGGGCGGTCGACGGCCGGGCCGGCGCCGCCGCCGCGGTCGCCAGCGCCATGGTCGTGATGTGCGTCTACGAGTTCTGCCACTGCATGCAGCACCTGAACGTGAAGCCGAAGAACCGCCTGCTGCTGCGCATCAAGCAGCGCCACCTGGCGCACCATTTCCACGACGAGAACAGCAACTTCGGCATCACCTCCTTCCTCGTCGACCGGCTGGCCGGCACCCTGTCGGACGACGCGCGGGCGACGCCGCGCAGCCCGACCGTCTTCAACCTGGGCTACGATCTGGACGAGGCGCGCCGCTACCCCTGGGTCGCCGAGCTGACCGGGGCGCCGCCGCGCGACCGGCCGCCGCGCGCCCACGAGGAGGTGGCCCCGTCGTGAACGGCGTGATCGAGGCCGCGGCCCCCGGCGCGCCGGTCCGGCGCGGCGCCGCCGGCGTCTCCGTCGAGCCGGTGGGCGGCCGGGCCGACCTGGACCGCTTCATCCGCGTCCCCTTCGCCCTGCACGGCGACGATCCGACCTGGGTGCCGCCGCTGATGCTGGAGCGCCGCGAGGCCCTGTCGCCGGCGAAGAACCCCTATTTCCGCCACGCCGAGGCGGCGTTCTGGATCGCCCGGCGGGGCGGCCGCGACGTCGGCCGGATCAGCGCCCAGATCGATCGCCTGACGCCGGCCGGCACCGGCCATTTCGGGCTGCTGGCGGCGGTGGACGACGCGGAGGTGGTGGCGGCCCTCATGGGCACGGCGGAGGAGTGGCTGCGCGCCCGGGGCGTGGCGCGGGTCCTGGGACCGTTCAACCTGTCGATCAACGAGGAAACCGGGCTCCTCGTCGACGGCTTCGACACGCCGCCCATGCTGATGATGGGGCACGACCGTCCTTATCTCGGCCCGTTGGTGGAGCGTGCCGGCTACGTCAAGGCCAAGGACATGCTGGCCTATCTCAGCCTCGGCCCCGATCTGCCGGCGCGGGTGGCGGCGGTGGTGCAGAGGCCTCTCCCGGCCAACGTTCGCGTCCGTCCGCTGCGCATGGCGGACTACCGGGCCGAGATCGCCGCGCTGACCGCGATCTTCAACGACGCCTGGAGCGGGAACTGGGGCTTCATTCCGCTGACCGACGACGAGGTGGACCATATGGCGCGGCAGATGAAGCCGCTGATCCATGAACGCCTCGTCTGGTTCGCGGAGGTCGATGGCCAGCCCGCTGCCTTCGCCGTGTGCCTGCCCAACCTGAACGAGGCGATCCACGACCTCGGCGGACGCCTGTTCCCGTTCGGCTGGGCGAAGCTGCTGTGGCGGCTGAAGGTGTCCGGGGTGCGCAGCGGCCGCGTGCCGCTGATGGGCGTGCGGCGCCGGTATGCCAGCAGCCTGACCGGCTCGCTGCTCGCCTTCCACGTGATCGCCGCGCTCCGCCGGGAATCGGCGGCCATGGGGCTTCACCGCATCGAGATGTCCTGGGTGCTGGAGGACAACCTGCCCATGCGGCGCATCGCCGAGGCCGTCACCGGGCGCGCCTACAAGACCTACCGGGTCTACGAGAAGGCGCTGTGATCGCGTCGATGACGGCGATCGTCCTGGCCGGCAGCCGCGGTCCGGCCGATCCGGTGGCCGTGGCGGCCGGCGTCTCCCACAAGGCGCTGGCGCTGGTCGCCGGCGAGCCGATGCTGGCCCGCGTGCTGGCTACCCTGACGGCGGTCCCCCGCATCGGCCATGTGGCGGTGGTGATCGAACGGCCGGATCTCGTCCTGACCCACCCGGCCTTCGCCCGCTTCGTCGAACAGGGCACCCTGTCCGTCCTCCCCGCCGCCCCGTCGCCGAGCCGCAGCGTGCTGGCGGCGCTCGACGCGCTCGCCTCGCCCTTTCCGTGCCTGGTGACGACCGCCGACCATCCGCTGCTGACGCCGGAGATGGTCGAGCATTTCTGGTCCCGGCTGCCATCGGACGCCGATGCCGCGGTGGCGCTCGCCGGCGCGGCGACGATCCAGGCCGCGCATCCCGGCACCCGGCGCACCTATCTTCGCTTTGCCGACGGGCCGGTCAGCGGCTGCAACCTGTTCGCTCTGCGCACGCCGGCGGCGCGTTCGGTGGTGGCGTTCTGGCGTCGGGTCGAGCAGGACCGCAAGAAGCCGTGGCGGATGATCCGCCTACTCGGTCCCGGCACGCTGCTGTCCTTCGCGCTGGGGCGGCTGCGGCTCGACGCCGCGCTGGCGGCGTTCGGCCGGAAGACCGGCACGACGCTGGCGGCGGTGGACATGCCCTTCGCCGACGCCGCCGTCGACGTCGACAAGGCGGACGACCTGGCGCTCGCCGAGGCGATCCTGAGGCGGCGCGGTTAGAGCGGGATCGCTCCAGGTGGAATCACCGGGAGCGATCTTGCTCCAGGGGTGCACCGTCGGGTCTATTCCGCCGCGGGCAGCGCGCCGAAGCGGCCCGCGGCGACCCAGGACTCGACGAGACGGCGGGCGTGCTCGGCGTCGGCCAGGAAGTCGACCTCGCCCCACTGCAGGCCCTCGATGGACAGGGCTTCCACCCCCTCGCCGCTCTGGGCCAGCCGGTCGATCACCGAGAGGTACCAGCGGCGGATGCCGTCCGGCTCGCGCAGGACGGTCTGGATCGCCGCGGCGAAGCGGGCGCCGCCGTCGCCGCGGAACATCAGCATGCCGATGGACTCGCCGTCCACGCTGTCGAGCGGCAGGGTCTTGCCGATGGCGCGCAGCCGGCGCCCGCCGTCGAGGCACACCTTCATGTCGTCGGCGTCGTACTGCGCCTTGCGGTCCATGGTGACCGTCACCGGCGCGGTCGCCCGCTCCAGCACCCGGCCCAGCACCGCCGGCTCGAACAGGGTGTCGCCGTTCAGCAGCAGGAAGTCGCCGGCCATCTCCGGCAGGGCGACGAAGCAGCTGCCGATGTTGTCGGCCACGTTGTAGAAGGGGTTGTAGAGGGTGCGGACGGCGAGGCCGGGAATGCGGACGCCGGCGAGCACCGTTTCGACCGCCTCCGCCGCGTAGCCGATGACCACGACCGCCTCGTCGATGCCGTTGGCGGCGAGCGCGCGGAGCTGCCACTCCAGCAGCGAGCGGCCGGCCAGCGGCAGGAGGCACTTGGGGCGGGATTCGGTCAGCGGCAGGAGACGCTTGCCCTGGCCGGCGCTGAGGATGACTGCCTTCACGGAGAGATGTCCATGGAACGTGCTTGGGAAACCCGACGCCGCAGCCGGCGCCGGGAGGAGCGGATGGCCGTCCCGGCCCGCCTCACCGTGCCATCCACGATTCCAGCGGCCCGCTGCGGCGGGCCGCCAGGGCCTGGACGATCTGCACCGTGTGCACCAGCAGCGAGGCCACGGTCCAGACGGCGACGGCCACCATGCCGAGGTCCGGCCGGCCGGCCAGGGCGCCGACGGTGAGGAGGATCAGGTTCGGGTTGCGCCGTGCGGTGATCAGCCGGAACCAGCTGTCGAACGGCCGCCAGATGTGGATCTGCATCTTGAACAGGGCGAGGAACAGCCCTTCCTGCAGGCGCTGCAGGACGTAGCCGCCGGTCACCACGACGAGGATCAGCCACGGCTGGTCGAGCGGCAGCCCGACCGTTCCCAGGCCGACGATCCAGGCCCAGTACCAGAAGGGCGGATGGATCAGGTCGATGCCGTGGTCGTAGACGTTGCCCAGCTTGGTCGAGGTCATCGTCACGCGGGCGAGCTTGCCGTCCACCGTGTCGAGGAAGGTCATGCCCCACGCCATGGCCAGCCCGGCCAGGAACCAGCCGTTCCAGAACGCCGCCATGGCGACGAGCACCAGGACGAGGCTGAGGGAGGTCACGGCGTTGGGGGTGATCCCGAGGTCGGCGCACCAGCGGGTGACGCGCAGCGCCGGCGCCGGCCAGACATATTTCGTGACGAGGTCGGTGACGCCCTTGTAGGAGCCGGAGAACATCCGCCGCTCGACCGACGGCAGCGTCTGCTCGGTCAGCGGCACCAGGTACGGCTTCTCCCGCTTGCGCAGGGCGCGGTTGTAGACGGAGCTGAGCGCCGACGGCGTGACGGCGCGCAGCCCTTCGGGCAGCGGGCCGCCGTCGGTCAGCAGCGCGGCCGCCGCCGCGGCGTGGCCGGGGTCGACGTTGGCCGCGACCGGCCGGCCGTCGTCGGTGGTCAGCACGGTGTTGCGGGCGCCGGCGAGGTCGGCGACCAGCACCGCGTCGTAGACGTGGTCGTCGCGCATCAGCAGGTTGCGCCGTCCGGGGGCCGCCCGGCCCTCCCAGGGCTGGACCTCGCTCACCCCGGCGCGGCCCAGGGAGCGGCGCAGGCGTTCGGCCGAGGTCATCCCCCACAGCCGCACCTGGCAGCTGCCGACGATCAGCCCAAGGGGTGGAAGTCCGGGGTCGACCACCGTGTCGCCCTCGGTCGCTGCCTGAACCACGACGTCGCTCACCGGGATGCTGCCCTCATCACACGTCCGCATTGCCGACCGGGGACCGGGTCCGGCGCCTACCGGCGCCGGACGGTACGGTCCCGGAGCGACCGGCGACCGATTGTTAGGATACCGATCCGGGCGACGCAAGCGGCATGACGCGGCGCGTCGTCCCGGACGGGCAACCGCCCCCTGTCCGCCACCCCTTGTCCGCCGCCGCCGCTTCCGTCAATGTCGGCGGGTTCGTCACGGCCGAGGAAATGGAATGGACATGCTCCGCGTCGCCGGCGGCCGGCTCCCTCCGTCGTCGGGCCGAGGTGCGGAGCGCGGCCCGTTCGCGCGGCTGATCCGCAACGTCTCGGTCCTGCTGACCGGCAAGTCGCTGAACGGGGTGCTGAGCCTCGCCTACACCGCGCTGGCGGCCCGCGCCCTCGGGCTGGAGGGGCTGGGGCTGCTGGTGCTCGTCCACGCCTACGCCCAGGCCGTGGGGGAACTCGCCAAGTTCCAGTCCTGGCAGGCGGTCCTGCGCTACGGCGCGATGGCGCTGCGCCAGGACGACACCGCCCATCTCGGCCGCATCATCCGCGCCACCATGCGGCTCGACCTGCTCAGCGCCACCGTCGGCGTCGTCGTCGGCGGCGCCGTGGCGTGGCTGGCCGGGCCGTGGCTCGGCTGGCCGGCGGAACTGGCGCCGCTGGTCGCCCTCTACACCGTCTCCTCCGCCTTCATGGTGGGCGGCACGTCGGTCGGCGTCCTGCGCCTGTTCGACCGCTTCGACCTGCTGGCCTTCCAGAACACCAGCGGCTCGCTGGTCCGCCTCGTCGGCGCGGCGCTGCTGTACGGGGTGGGCGGCGGCCTCGAGGCGTTCCTGGCGGTGTGGTTCGCCGCCACCCTGGTGGCCGGCCTGCTGCAGATCGCTTCGGCCTGGCGCGAGCTGCGCCGCCGCGGCGTGCGCGTGGCGGGACGCGGACCGCGGCGCCCGCTCACCGCGGACCATGCCGATTTCTGGCGCTTCGTCTGGTCGACCAACCTGACCGCCACCATCGCCCTGGCGCCCAACCAGTTCGCCACGCTCGGCGTCGGTTTCCTGCTCGGGCCGGCCGCCGCCGGGCTCTACCGGATCGCCCGCCAGCTCGGCGAGGCCCTGACCAAGCCGGCCAAGCTGCTGGTGCCGGTGATCTATCCGGAGTTCGCCCGGCTCTCGGCGGAGGAGGACCTGGCCAGCCTGCGGCGCCTCGTCCTGCAGGCGGTGGCGCTGTCGGCGGCGGTCAGCGTGGCGGTCCTGGCGGTCCTGGCGGCCGCGGGGGAGGCGATCCTGGTGCTGATCGCCGGCCCGCCGTTCGCCGCCGGCTACCCGGTCATGCTCATGCTCGGCGTGGCCGCCTCGATCACCCTGTGGAGCTTTCCCCTGGAGCCGCTGCTGATGGCGACCGGACGGGTCGGGCCGGCCCTGCGCACCCGGCTGGCCAGCGCGCTCACCCACGCCGGGCTGCTCGTCGTCCTGGTGTGGGCGGTCGGCCTGAACGGCGCCGGTCTGGCCGCCATCGCCGGCGCGCTGACCGGCTTCGTCGGGCTGCTGCTGCCGACCTGGAGTTGGCTCAGGAGGGCGCCCGATCCGCGATGACCGCGGTGAACAGGGCGTCCAGGGCGGCCCCCGCCCGGTCCACCGAGAAGTCGGCGGCGCGGGCGCGCAGGGCCGGACGGTCGGCACCGGCGTCGAGGACGGTGCGGATCGCCGCCGCCAGGGCCGCGTCGTCGCCCACCGGCACCAGCGGGCCGAGCGCCCCGCCACCCAGCACCTCGGCGCTGCCGCCGGGGCAGTCGGTGCTGACCACCGGGCAGCCGCACGCCATCGCCTCGATGAGCACGCCGGGCATGCCCTCCCAGCGCGACGACAGGACGAACGCCGCCGCCGCGCCCATGTAGGGCAGGGGGTTGGCGACGAAGCCGGGCAGGGCGAACGCGTCGCCGAAGCCGAGCCGGCCGGCGAGGCGGGTCAGCGCCTCCCGCTCCTCGCCGTCGCCGAGGATGAGCAGGCGCGCCGGCCGCTCCCCGCGCAGCCGCGCCACGGCGCGGACCAGGGTGGCGAAGTCCTTCTGCGGCGCCAGCCGGCCGACGCCCAGCACGACCGGCGGCTCGCCCGGAGCGAACCAGGGATGGTCCGCCGGCTCCGTCATGCGCTGCGCCGCGTCGCGGCCGATCACCGGGTTGGGGACGACGTGGACGCGGCCGGCGAGCCGCGGCTGCAGCGCCGTCAGCTCCGCGGCGATCGCCTGGGAGACCGCGGCCACCGCGGCGGCGCGCGGGTAGGTCCAGCGGACGGCCAGCCGCTTCAGGCGGTCGGACAGGCTGCGCCGGGTCGCCGACACGGAGTTGCTGGCGCGCAGCACCAGGCGTACCTCCGGGCAGCGGGCCAGGGCGTGGGCGGCGGCGGCGGCCAGCGCCGTGTGGTTCGCCGCCGCCATCAGCACCGCCGGGCGCTCCGCGCGCAGATAGGCGGCGAGGGCGGGGACGACGGCGCGCACCCGGCGGCGGCGGCGGCCGCGGACCCACGGCAGGCGGGCCAGCCGGCCACCCAGGTCGACCACGCGGACGCCGGCCGGCACCTCCGGCCGCAGCGGCCCCTCGTCGAGGGCGACCAGCAGGTCGATCCGCCAGCCGCGGCGGACCAGCTCGCCGGCGAGGGCGAGGCTGCGCCGCTGGGCGCCCCCCATCTCGAAGCCGTGCAGGAAGAAGGCCGCCCGGCGGGACGCCGGGGCGGGTGGGTTGTGCGCGTTCATGACCTGTGGTCCTCCCGTGGCGGCGATGTCTACCACCGCCGTGGGCGCGGGGCGAGGGGCCAGGCCGCGGCCGGCGCGTATCCGCCATGCGCGCCGGACCGGCGCCGGGTCCGCCGTGAAAGATCGTGGCACGACGGCCGCATCCGGTTCCGACGAACGGCCGATCACCTACGGACAGGTTGCGGAATTGTTACCATCGGGGCCATACGGAAAGACACGCACCCGCCGTGAAGAGGAGCCGGCCATGATCGACAAGCTGATGAGCCTGGGCCTGCTCGCCATGGTCACCCTGCTGTTCCCGGTGATCTGGGCGGTCACCTCCCGCGACGCCCCGGGCGCGGCGATCCCGTGCGAGCCGGCGTCGCCGCCCGGCCGAACCTGAGGCCGCCCGCTCATTCCCCGCGGTATGCTTCGCGATGGATCGCCGTCAGCGCCCGCCCGTCGGCGCCGATGACGCCGCGGTACATGCCGGAGCAGTTGAAGGGCAGCGCCACGCGCCCGTCGCGATCGACGGCGATCAGCCCGCCCGACCCGCCGAGCGCCCCCAGCTCCTCCACCACGGCGGACGCGGCCCGCTCCAGCGTGTGTCCGGCCCAGCGCATGCGGGCGTCGATCTCATGGGCGGCGCAGCGGCGGATGAAATGCTCGCCGTGGCCGGTGGCGGAGACCGCGCAGGTGGCGTTGTCGGCGAAGGTGCCGGCGCCGATCACCGGACTGTCGCCGACCCGCCCCTTGGCCTTGGCGGTCATGCCGCCGGTCGAGGTTGCCGCCGCCAGATGGCCGTCGCGGTCGCGGGCCACCGCGCCGACGGTGCCGTGGCGGCGCTGCTCGTCGCCGTCGTCGGGCGCCCCACTGCGCCGGCGCTCCAGTTCGGCCTGGAGGGCGTCCCAGCGCGGCTGGGTGAAGAAGTAGGGCGCCTCCTCCATCGCCAGGCCGCGGCGGCGGCACAGCTCCATCGCGCCGTCGCCGATGAGCAGCACGTGGTCGCTGTGCTCCATCACCGCGCGGGCGGCGAGGATCGGGTTGCGCGGACCGAACAGGCCGGCGACGGCGCCGGCGGCGCGGTCGCGGCCGTCCATGACCGCCGCGTCCATCTCCTGCCGGCCCTCCGCGGTGAAGACGGCGCCGCGGCCGGCGTTGAACAGCGGATCGTCCTCGAGGGCCATCACGGCACGGGTGACGGCGTCCAAGGCGCTGCCGCCGTCCGCCAGCACCGCATGGCCGGCGGCGAGCGCCCGGCGCAGGCCGGCGTGGTAGGCCGCGGTCAGCTCCGCGGTCAGGGCGTCGCGCCGGATGGTGCCGGCGCCGCCATGGATGGCGAGGGCGAAGGGCTGCGGATCGCACTGGGTCATGGGTCGGGGTCTCAGCGCAGGGTGGCCGACATGGCCGACAGGGTGTTGATCCAGCCGAGGACGGCGGCCATGCCGTCGGCCGGCAGGCGGACGGTCACGGGGTCGAGCCGTTCGGACACCGGGATCAGCGCCGCCAGGTCGGCCAGCGCCGGGCTGGTCATCTCGATCTCCAGCCGATAGGGCGCACCGTCGCCGCACGGCGGGATGCGCAGGGGCGGGATGCCGGCGGCGCGGCGCACGGCCCGGCCCGCCGCCTCGCGGATGCGGGCGCGGGCGACCGCCGGCGCCACCGAGCGTGCGGCGCGCTGGCCGAGGGCCCGCTTCACCACCACCCGCTCGGAGTCGGGGAACAGCGGCGCCACCTCATCGGCGAAACGGTCGTCGCCCGTCAGCAGGATCACGGGGACGCCGAGCTCCCCGGCCCAGGCGCCGTAATTGCCGGCCTCCCCCAGCTCCCTGCCGTTCACCCGGACGCGGCCGAAGGCGAAGCTGTTGGTGGTGTGGGCGAGGACGCCGTAGTGCCGGGCGGCGCCGTGGAAGCCGACGCACATGACGCCGGCCGCGTCCGCCTCCAGCCCCGCGAACATGCCGAACGGCTTCGGGCGGCCGAGGATGAGCTCGGCCGCCGGATGCAGCTCGTCGGGCAGCAGATTGACCATGGGGCCGTGGCTGTCGTTGACCAGGACCTCGGTCGCCCCGCCCTCCAGGGCGCCTTCGACGGCGGCGTTCACCTCGGCGGTCATCAGCCGCCGGGCGCGCTCGTACTCGCCGTTGCCGGGGGTCGCCTGCTGCGCCGTGACGACGCCGGCCACCCCTTCGATGTCGGCGGAGATGTAGATCTTCAACGGGAACTCCCGGAGTTCAGGACGCTGGAAAGGCAGGGCCGGGTGGCGCCGTCGCGGCCGACCACCGGCGTCGCCGCGACGAGGGCGTCCAGCACCGCCTCCTGGGTGGCGTCGGCCATCGCCTCGAACAGCCGGTCGATGCGGCGCTCGTTCAGCACGCGCATCGGCACGGTGTCGGCGGTCTCGTCGTGGCCGACACGGTTGGCGGTGCAGAACCCCAGAGCGATGTCGCCGCTGCCGTGGCCCCAGAAGGAACCGACCCGCGCCAGGCCGACGCCGGCGCGGCGGATGACGCGGCGAAGCTGGCGGTGGTCGAGCGGCGCGTCGGTGGCGGCGACGACGATGACGGAGCCCTTCTCGGGCGCCTCGTCGCGGTCCGGCGGCACGACGAGGCGGCCGTCGGGCAGGCGCAGCTCCCCGGGGCGGCCGAAATTGGCCAGCACCAGCACGCCGAGGTGACGGCGCGTGCCGTCCAGCGACAGCCGGCGCGACGCGGTGCCGATCCCGCCCTTGAAGCCGAAGCAGGACATGCCCCGCCCGGCCCCGACGGCCCCGACGGCGACCGCCGCCCCGTCCGCCGCGGCGGCGGCGGCGAGCGCCGACGCCGCGTGCGCTTCGCTCACCGCCAGGGCCTGGATGTCGTTCAGCGGCCCGTCGTTGCACTCCAGCACGACCGGGTTGACGGTGGCGGTGGTGCGGCCGATGTCGGGGTTGGCGGCGACGGCGTGGCGGATCAGCGCGGTGGCGGCGGTGCCGACCGACAGGGTGTTGGTGAGCAGGATCGGCGTTTCCAGCACCCCCAGCTCCTCCACCTGCATCAGGCCGACGCTCTTGCCGAAGCCGTTCAGCACGTCGGCCGCCGCCACCGGCTTGTCGCGGTAGAGGTTGCCGGGGTGCGGCAGGATGGCGGTCACGCCGGTCTGGATCGCGCCGTCGTCCAGCGTGCAATGGCCGACCCGCACGCCCGGCACGTCGGTGATGGCGTTGCCCGGCCCCGGCTTCAGCCGCCCGCAGGGGAGGCCGGCGTCGCGCGCCCGCCGCGCGCCGTCAGCGGAGCTTGGGGTCGAGGGCATCGCGCAGTCCGTCGCCGAGCAGGTTGAAGGCCAGCACCGTCAGGAAGATGGCGAGGCCGGGATAGAAGGTGACGTGGCTGGCGACGCCGATGTAGCTGCGGCCGTCGGCCAGCATCGCCCCCCATTCCGGGCTGGGCGGCTGGGCGCCGAGGCCGATGAAGCTGAGGCTCGCCGCCGTCAGGATCGAGGTGCCGATGCGCATGGAGACGTAGACGATCACGCTGGGCAGGGTGCCCGGCAGGATGTGGCGCACCATCAGCAGCCGGTCGCGCACGCCGATGGCGCGGGCGGCGTCGACATAGACCGCGCGCTTCAGCGCGAGCGTGCTGCCGCGCACCAGCCGGGCGAAGACCGGCACGCTGAAGATCGCCACGGCATAGACCACGTTGGTGATGCCCGGTCCCAGGATGGCGACGATGCCGATGGCCAGCAGGATGCCGGGAAAGGCCAGCAGCACGTCGCACACCCGCATGATCAGCGCGTCCACCCAGCCGCCGCGGAAGCCGCTGATCAGGCCCAGCCCGACGCCGGCGCCGCCGCCCAGCAGCACCGACAGCAGACCGACCGACAGCGAGATGCGGGCGCCCCACAGGATGCGGCTGAGGATGTCGCGGCCATAGGCGTCGGTGCCGGCCCAATGGGCCGGCGAGGGGCCCTCCAGGATGCGGTCGTAGTCGAAGGCCGCCGGATCGTAGGGCGCCAGCCAGGGAGCCGCCGCCGCGGCGAGTGCCAGGAGCAGCAGGCAGGCGCCGGCCGCGATGGCGGTGCGGTTGCGCCGGAACCGGTGCCAGAACTCGCGCAGCGGCGAGCGGATGGCGTCGCGGCCGGTGGCGGGTGCGGTGGTCTCGGTGATCGCGGTCATGAGTAGCGGATCTCGGGGTTGGCGAGGGCGTACAGCACGTCGACCAGCAGGTTGATGAGGATGAACTCCAGCGAGAACAGCAGGATCTCGGCCTGGATGACGGCGTAGTCGCGGTAGTTCACGCTGTCCACCAGCAGCCGCCCCAGCCCCGGCCAGGAGAAGACCGTCTCCACGACGATCGACCCGCCGAGCAGGAATCCGAACTGCAGGCCGACCATGGTGATGATCGGGATCAGCGCGTTGCGCAGCGTGTGCTTCCACACCACCAGCCGCGACGGCACGCCCTTGGCCCGCGCCGTGCGGACGTAATCCTCGCGGGCGATCTCGATGAAGGCGGAGCGGGTGAAGCGCGCCATCACCGCGGCGACGCCGAGCCCCAGGGTCAGCGACGGCATGACGAAATGCTGCCACGTGCCGTAGCCGCTGGTCGGCAGCCAGCCGAGCTTGACCGAGAACAGGTCGATCATCAGCAGGCCCAGCCAGAAGGACGGGAAGGCGATGCCCGACACCGCCACCACCATGCCGGCATGGTCCTGCCAGCGCCCGCGCTTGGTCGCCGAGGCGACGCCGATCAGCAGCCCGGCCAGCGTCGCCCAGACCATGGCGATCAGCGTGAGATAGAGGGTGGGCAGGAACCGTTCGCCGATCTCCACGGCGACCGGCCGCTTGGTCTTCATCGAGCGGCCGAAGTCGCCCTGCACGACGTTGGACAGGAAGCGCCCGTACTGGACCCACAGCGGCTTGTCCAGCCCCAGGTCCTGGCGCACCAGCTCCACGTCGCGCTGCGGGGCGTCCGGCCCGGCCACCAGGCGCGCCGGGTCGCCGGGCAGCAGATGGACGAAGCCGAACACGAAGACGGAAATCACCAGCAGCACCGGCACGATGGCGGCGACACGGCCGACGAGGTATTTCAGCATGAGGCGTTGGTCCTGGATGAACGGGCCGGTGTCCGACGGGGCTCGCCCTCTCCCCGGCCGGTCCCGGCGCGGGCGAGAGGGCAAGCCGGCCGCCGCATCACTGGAGGTCGGCTTCCTCCATCAGCAGGCCGCCGTCGGCCAGGTAGTGGAGGCCGCTGAGCGTCTTCGACTGGCCCGCCAGCAGGTTCTCGACGCCCAGGAAGATCCAGGGCGCGTCCTTCCAGATCTGCTCCTGCGCGACGCGGTAGGCCTCGGCGCGCTTGGCGGTGTCCGCGGTGGCGATGCCCTGTTCGATCGCGGCGTCGACCGTGGCGTTGTGGTAGTAGGCGACGTTGAAGAACTTCGGCGGGAAGCCCTTGCCCCACAGCAGCGGGCGCAGGCCCCAGTCGGCGTCGCCGGTCGAGGCCGACCAGCCGCCGTACTGCATCTGCACGGTGGCGTCCTCCGGCTTCTCCACGCTCCACACGCGCGACGCCTCGACGCCGGCCTCCAGCGGGGTGACGGTCAGCTTGACGCCGACCTGCGCCAACTGCTGCTGCACGAACTGCATGCCGCGGACCAGGTTGGTGCTGTTGCGGCTGAACATCTCGGCCTCGAAGCCGTTGGGATAGCCGGCCTCGGCCAGCAACCGCTTGGCCTTGGCGATGTCGTGGTCGTACTGCGGCGTCTGGGCGACGTGGTAGCCGAGCAGCGGCGGGATCGCCGAATCGAGGGGGCCGGCGTGGCCGCGGTAGACGACCTTGGCCCAGGCCTTCTTGTCGACCGCGTAGTTCAGCGCCTGACGGACGCGCGGGTCGTCGAACGGCTTCTTCATGGTGTTCATCGCCACATAGCGGGCGATGATCGACGGCGCGTCGATGACCTGCAGCGCGCTGTTCGCCTCCACCATCGTCACCATTTCCGGCGGCAGCGGGTAGATGAACTGGGCCTCGTTGGTCTGCAGCATGGCGATGCGGCTGCCGTTCTCCGGCACGCTGCGGAACGTCACCGTGTCGACCTTGGGCAGGCCTTCCTTCCAGTAGGTCGGGTTCTTCTCGACCTTCAGGGTGTCGGCTTCCCAGCTCACGAACTTGTAGGGGCCGGTGCCGACCGGGTGGCGGCCGACGTCCTTGCCCCAGTCCTCCAGCGACTTCGGGCTGTGGATCATGGCGCCGGGATGGGCCAGGTTGTTGTTCAGCGCGCCGAAGGGCTGCGACAGCTTCAGGGTGATGGTGTGGTCGTCGACCACCACGCTTTCGGCCAGCATCGCCAGCAGGCTCTGGCGCTTGAGGCGGTTGGCGGGGTCGGCCAGGCGGTCGAAGTTGATCTTCACCGCCCGGGCGTCGAAGGGGGTGCCGTCATGGAAGGTGACGCCCTTGCGCAGGTGGTAGGTGTATTCGGTGGCGTCGTCGTTGACCTCGTAGCTCTCGGCCAGCAGCGGCACCAGCTTCATGTCCTTGTCGAAGCCGAACAGGCCCTGGAACATGGTCCGGGAGGCCGACTGCGACAGCGTGTCGTTGACGTCGGAGGGGTCGAGGCCGGTGAGGTTGTCGGGAACGCCGACCACCAGATCCTTGGCGGCGAAGGCCGGGCCGGCCAGCGCGGTGCCGGTCAGCAGACCGGCCATCAGCGTGAGGGCGAAGCGCGTCACAGGAAGTCTCCCAGGGTTTTGGTTCAGAAATCCCCGCCGATGGCGTGGCGGGCGACGAAGTGGTCCGCGCCGACGGCGACCAGCGGCTCGACCGTCGGTTCGTCTCCCAGGGTGCGGATGGGGCTCGGGATCTCGCCGGTCAGCAGCCGGAGGTCGCGGCTGCGGCGGCCGGGATCGGCGATCGGCACCGCCGCCATCAGACGGCGGGTGTAGGGATGCTGCGGGTTCTCGAACACCGCGCGGCGCGGACCGATCTCGACGATCTGGCCCAGATACATGACGGCGACGCGGTGGCTGACCCGTTCCACGACCGCCATGTCGTGGCTGATGAACAGGTAGGACAGGCCCCGCATCGCCTGGAGGTCCATCAGCAGGTTGACGACCTGCGCCTGGATCGACACGTCCAGCGCCGCCACCGCCTCGTCGGCGATGATCAGCTTGGGATCGCAGGCGAGCGCGCGGGCGATGCAGATGCGCTGCCGCTGCCCGCCGGAGAACTCGTGCGGATAGCGGCGCGCGTGCTCCGGCTTCAGCCCGACCTGGACCAGCAGGTCGGCGACGCGCTCCTCGACGGCGCGCCGGCGCGACAGGCCGGGCCGGGAGGCGGGGGCGTAGTCGTGGACCAGCATCGGCTCGGCCACGCTGAATCCCACGGTCATGCGCGGGTTCAGCGAGGCGAAGGGGTCCTGGAAAATGTACTGGATCTTCTCCTTCAGCTTCGCCTGGCCGTTGGAATCCAGCGTCGCCGTGTCGACGCCGTCGAAGCGGATGGTGCCGGAGGTGGCCGCCTGCAGGCCCATGATGGTGCGGCCGGTGGTGGACTTGCCGCAGCCGGATTCGCCGACCAGCGCCAGCGTCTCGCCGTGGCGGACGGCGAAGCTGATCCTCTCCACCGCGTGCACCCGCGCCCGCAGCGAGCCGAAGATCCCCTTGCGCACGTCGAAGCGGGTGGTGAGGTCGCGCACCTCCAGCAGCGGCGTGCCGGCGTCGCGGACGGTGTCCTGGACCGCCGGCGCGGCCGGCGCCTCGGCCCCGTCCGTCCCGTCCGCCACCAGCAGGGGGAAGCGCACCGGCAGGTCCTGGCCGTTGAGCGCGCCCAGCTTCGGCACCGCCGACAGCAGCGCCTTGGTGTAGGGATGCCGCGGCGCGCCGAAGATCTCCGCGACCGTCCCCTCCTCCACCTTTCTGCCGCGCCACATCACCACGACGCGGTCGGCCACCTCCGCCACCACGCCCATGTCGTGGGTGATGAAGATGACGCCCATCCCCATCTCGTCCTGCAGCAGGCGGATCAGCCGCAGGATCTGCGCCTGGATGGTGACGTCGAGCGCCGTGGTCGGCTCGTCGGCGATCAGCAGCGACGGCCGGCAGGACAGCGCCATGGCGATCATCACGCGCTGGCGCATGCCGCCGGACAACTGGTGGGGATGGCGGTCGAGCAGCCGGGCCGGCTCGGGAATCCGCACCCTCTCCAGCATGCGCAACGCCTCGGCCCGCGCCGCCTTGCGGTCCATGCCCTGGTGCAGCATCACCGCCTCGGCGATCTGGTCGCCGATGGTGAAGACCGGGTTCAGCGACGTCATCGGCTCCTGGAACACCATGGCGATGTCGTTGCCGCGCATGGCGGTCAGCGCTTCCGCCGGCGGGACGGCGAGGTCGCGCTCGCGCCCGTCGCGCCCCCGGAAGCGGATGCGCCCGCCGACGATGCGCCCGCCGGCGTAGTCGACGAGCCGCATCACCGACAGCGAGGTCACCGACTTGCCGGAGCCGGACTCGCCGACGATGGCGACCGTCTCGCCCGGTGACACGGAGAAGCTGAGATCCTCGACCACCCGCACCGGGCCGTCCTCGCCGTCGAAGGCGACGCTCAGCCCCTCCACCGACAGCAGCCTCGGCGGCGGGCCGGCGGCGTGTCCGGCGGGCGGCACGGCGGCCGCGGCGGAGCGGCTCATCGGCCGAGCCTTTCGGAGAAGAGCGCGAACATGCGGCGCCATACGGGGCCCGGCTCGCCGGAGCCGACCGGCTTGCCGTTCAGCCGGGTCACCGGGGTGATCTCCTTGGTGGTGCTGGCGATCCACAGCTCGTCGGCGGTCTCCAGCGCCGCCGCCGGGATGTCGCGTTCCTCCAGCGCCATGCCGTGTTCGGCGGCGAGCCGCAGGATGACGGTGCGGGTGATGCCGTTCAGGATGCGGTGGTCGTCGATGGGCGTGGCGACGACGCCGTCCTTGACCACGAAGACGTTGGTCGCGGCACCTTCGGTGACGGCGCCGTCGCGCAGCTGGATCGCGTCGGTCACCCCGGCGTCGGTCGCCGCCTGCTGCGCCAGGACGCTGCCCAGCAGGGCGACGGTCTTGAGGTCGCAGCGGCCCCAGCGGATGTCGGGGATGGTGATCGCCGCCACGCCCTGCTCGCGCCAGGCGGCGGGCGGGCGCTTCAGCGCGCTGGCCATGCCGAACACCGACGGCGCCACCCCGGCCGGGAAGGCGTGGCCGCGCGTCGGCGCCGCCCCGCGGGTGACCTGGAGATAGACGGTCAGGTCGCCGGCGATGCCGGACTCGGCGGCCAGCCGCTCCATGATCGCCAGCCAGTCCCCGGCCGACAGGCCGGTGTCGATGCGCAGCGCCGCCAGGCCGCGCTGGAGTCGGGCGACATGGGCCTCCGGCTCGAACAGGCGGCCGTGATAGGCGGCGGTCACCTCGTAGAGCCCGTCGGCGAACAGGAAGCCGCGGTCCAGCGGCGACACATGGACCTGGTCCAGCGGCAGATAGCGCCCGTTCCAATAGGAGATCGTCATCGACTTCACGTCTTCAGCGCGGGTGGAGTGGGGAAAGGCCGGTCATGTCTCGGACCCGGGGCCCGATTTCGGCACGACGTGGAGGTAGGGAAGGAGGTGTTCGGCGACGTCGGCCGCCTGACCGATGCTGTCCGGGCCGGACCGCGACAGCGCGGTGCCGAGCGCCACGATCAGGGCCATCAGCCCGGTCGGCGAGCTGTGGCGGACGCCGTGGTCGGCGCGGGCGAGCAGCGTCACGTCGGCCAGCGGGACGATCGGCGAATCCGGCGCGTCGGTGAGGGCGATGGCCTTGGCCCCGCGCTCGCGGGCGAGGCGCAGATGCTCGATGGTGCCGCGCGAATAGCGGGGCGACGTGATGGCGACCACCAGGTCCCCCGGCTTGATCGTCAGCAGGCGGCGGATGTTGCGCTCGGTCCCGCCGAAGCCGATCGCCTCGCGGGCGTTGTCCACATAGGGCTCCAGCACGTCGACCAGGAACAGCGCCAGAAAGGCGCTGTCGCCGAGGCCGAGCGCGACGATGCGCCGCGCCTCGCGGATCAGGCGGATCGCCGCCTCGCACTGTTCGGGCTGCAGCAGCTCCAGCGTGCGGGCGATGTTGTCGGCGTCGCCGGCCAGCGACTCACGCATGATCTCGGCGTTGGTGGTGTCGCGCTGCACCGCCACACGCAGCTTCTCCACCGGCGCGAAGGTGGATTCGAAGGCGCGCAGCAGGTCCTCGCGGAAATCCGGGAAGCCGTCGTAACCGAGGACGCGGGCATAGCGGTTGACCGAGGCCACGGACACCTCGGCCGCCGCGGCCAGCTCGCCGATCTTCAACGTCGCCGTGCGAAACGGGTAGGCCAGCGCCCAGGCGCCGACCTTGGCGAGCGCCGCCGGAAGCCGCGATTGGCAGCTCTGCATCCGGACCAGCAACGATCCCTTCGGTTCGGGCGGCGTCATTCCCGTCGATGCCCTTTCGGCCAGCACGAACGCGGCTGCGATATCGAAATAGTTACAGAATTGCCAAAAATCTGTAAATACATTTTCATCGCTTGGCGTGCCCGGCCCGGGCAACCCAACCGGCTCGGGGGAGCGGGCCGACAGGGTTCTGCGCGGCCGGGAGAGCCTGGGCCGCACGCCCCGGCGGGAGGTCCCGGGCGAGGCGTGCGGCCGCGTCCTCCTGCCGGAGCGTGTCGGCCCGTCGGGCTCAGGCCGCCGCGGCGACCCGCTCCAGCCGGGCGGGAATGCCCTGGCGCACGGCGGTTCCGGCGATCGGATCGACCCAGACCGAGGCGCCCGCGCGGGTCGGATCGGCGATGCCGAGGTCGTTGAGGTTGATGCCGGCGCCGATCTCCGGGAGGTCCGGCTGGGTCCGGCCGCCGATCGCGTGCGGGCGCGCCCCCAGCTCCCTGTGGCCGAAGCCGTGCTCGACGGCGAGGACGCCGGGCATGACGCCGTGGCGGACGATCGCCGTCGCCAGTTCCGTGCCGCCCGGCGTGGCGATGCGGATGCGGTCGCCGGTCGCGATGCCGAGCCGCCGGGCGTCCTCGACGTTGACGCCGACCGGGTTCTCCGGATGCAGGTGGCGCAGGCGGCCGGCCGCGATGGTGTAGGCGCTGACCAGCACCGACTTCGCGCTGATCAGTTGGAACGGCCACGCCTCCGGCCGATGGACCTGCCGGACCGGGGTGCCGTCGGCGAAGGCCGGCTCCATCCAGGTGGCGGTGCCGGTCCACCGCCTGCCGGTGATGCTGCTCTTCGCGGCGCCGACGCTCTCGTTGTAGACCAGTAGGGCGTCCTTGAAGCGGTGGGTCGCGATCTCGCCCTCGAACCCCTCCGCCTGATTCTGGTAGCGGCCGCCGCGGGCGAGGACGAAGGCGACCTTGCGCCACTCCTCCCCCTTCAGCGTCGCCTTCAGGGTGGGCAGCAGCCGCTCCACGCCCGACAGGGCGACGTCGTCGTCCGAGACGTCGGGCACGGGCTGCTTGCCGAGCCATGCGATGTTGGCGCCGCCGCGCAGGTACCAGTCCTCGGGCCGCTCCAGGGGATGCCGGCCGCCGTCCATGTCCTCGATGGCGTCCGTGCCGAAGCCGGGCAGGCCCAGCCGCTTGGCCAGGGCGATCAGGAAGGTCTCCATCTGCACGTGCTGGCCATCCGGCAGGGTGGCGGTGCGGGGCTCCACCACCGGCCAGCGCGCCGTCGAGGTCTTGGTCGGCACGCCCGCCCAGGGACTCGCCCACCCCCAGGTCTCGTACAGCACCGTGTCGGGCACGATGTAGTCGGCGAAGGCCGAGGACTCGTTGACGAACGGATCGATGGCGACGATCAGCGGCAAGGCCTTCGGGTCCCTGAGCGTCGCCTCGACCGCGGCGCGGACGCCGGGGATGCCGTAGACCGGGTTGCTGTTCCACAGGAACAGCGCCTTCAGCGGGTAGGGGTAGCCGTCCACCACGCCGCTGGTCAGGTACTCGGTGGTGAGCTGCGGGGCGTTGGGGTACCACGGGGCCTGCGCCGGATAGGGCTTGCCCGCCGCCGTCTTCGCCTTGAACTCGCTGGACTTCTCGTAGGGCACCGGGCGGCTGATCGGGATGCCCGACGGCTTCGCCTGGCCGGGGAAGCTCGCCAGCTTGTAGCGCGGGCCGTCCTGCTCGTCGGGGAAGCGGCCGCCGCCGAAGATGGTGCCGCCCTTCCAGTTCAGATTGCCGATCAGGGTGTTCAGCGTGACCACGGCGAAGGCGTTGTAGAAGCCGTTGCCGGCCATCATGCCGCCGTGCGCGTTGGCGGCGGCCTTCTTGCCGTGGCTGGTGAACTCGTGCGCCAGCCCGGCGATCACGTCCGCCGGGATGCCGCAGACGTCGGCGTAGCCGCGCAGGTCCATCCGCATGGCCTCTTCGCGCAGCAGGGCCAGGCTGGACGCCACCGCGACCGGCCCGTCCGGGGTGTCGACGGAGCCGTCGTGGAACAGCACCGCCGGCCCCGTCAGGGCATCGTGGGGCATCGGCCTGCCGTCGGCGTCGACGACGACGAACGCGTCCTTCGCGCCGTAGCGCTCCGTCCCGTCCAGCGTCGCCAGGCCGATGTCGGAGGCGCGCAGCATCCGCCCGTCCCGCGGATGGCCCGGCTGGCGGATCACCAGGTGGGTGGCGTTGCACCAGCCGGCTTCGCCCGCCGCCTCCGCCGCCCTGCCGTTGGGCTGCGCCAGGTAGTTGGTGTCGATCCGCCCGTTCTCGAACATCCAGCGCATCATGCCCATGACCAGCGCGCCGTCGGTTCCCGGGCGGATCGGCAGCCAGTTGGAGCGGCCGCCCGCCGCGCGGTTGTCGGCGTTGGTCAGCACCGGGTCGACGACGACGTAGTTCAGCGCGCCGTCGGTGCGTCCCTTGGCGACCAGCATCGCCTGCCGCTTGAACGGGTTGCCCGCGTTGGACGGGGCGGTGCCGATGAACAGCACGAACTCGGCGTTCTGGAGGTCCGGCTTGGCGTGCGGCATCTTCTTGGCGTCGCCGAACGCCGCGCCGGAACCGGAGCGGTAGGCGCCGCCGCAGTAGGAACCGTGCCCGGCGTAATTGATGGTGCCGAGCGCCTTGTTGAAGAAGCGGCGGACGAAGGCGTCGCGGCCGTCGTTGACGGAGGCCAGCAGGGCCACCTGGTTGACCTTCGGACCGAGTTCGGGGGCCGCCGGGTCGATGGGAGTCGCGAGGTCGCGCAGGGCCCGCAGGCCGTCGACATGCCCCTCGCCGAACAGGTCGCCCCCTTCGGCGATCTCCTCGACGAGCCGGTCGAAGGCGATGGGCTCCCACCGGCCCCCGCCGCGCGGGCCGACGCGCTTCATCGGCGTGGTGATGCGGAAGGGGGAGGTCAGCATCTCCAGGGCCGCGTTGCCCCGCCCGCAGGCGGTGGAGCGGCCCTTCAGCCCCTTCTCGTCCAGGCGCGACAGCGACTTGAGGCTGTCCCGGATCGGCGTGCCGTAGGGCAGGAAGGGATCGGTGGAGAGCGGGCTGTAGGGATTGCCGGCGACCCGCAGCACCCTGTTCGTCGCGACGTCGACGCGGACCCGCACGCCGCACAGGGTGGTGCAGCCGAGGCAGGCGACGTTGGCGACGATCTGGCCCGGGGTCGGGGCGAGATCGCCGCTGCGCGGATCGACGTGGAACTCGGGCGCGGGCGCGTTGCCGGAGATGGGATGGGCGGGCCGTTCCCCCGCCCACGCGCCCTTCACGAGCTTGCGGCCGGTTTCGGAGAAGCCGCCGGCGAAGGCGGCGAGCGCGCCGCCCGCGGCGGAGGTCTTCAGGAGGAGGCGACGGGTGATGGACATGGCGGTGTCTCCGTTCACTCGGCGGCGGCCACGGCGCGGTCGGCGGCCGGGACGGCGCGGACCGGGCGGGGCGCCGGGCGGCGCGGGGTCGGCAGGACGGCGGTGATGACGATGAGCAGGAAGACCCACAGGCCCGCGGTGCCGGCGATGCCGAGCACCCCGTCCGGACCGGCCGGCAGCGCGTACTCGTAGAAGCCGGCACCGGTCTTCGGCACGGTCTGGCCGCCGATGAACACGGTCCAGCGGAACATCCAGGCGCTGTGGACGGCGATCAGTCCGGTCAGCAGGCCCGTGCCCGCCGGTCTGGCGACGGCGATGACGAAGGGAACCGCGGTCGCCAGCACGGCCCACACGGCGGTGATTCGCCACGCCGGCGAGTCCGCCACGCTCTCCAGCGCCACGGCGTGCGTCCGGTCGATCCCGAACAGGCCGAGCGCCAGCCACACGCCGCCGACCGTCATGACGGCGCCCAGGAAGGCGGCCAGCAGCCGGCTCGCCTGCCTTTCCACGGCGCGGTCGCCGTCCGCGGCGACGCGGTTCAGGATCAGCACCAGGCCGGCCGCCCCGACCAGCGCGGTGGTGAGGAACTGCACCGGCAGGAAGGGGGTGTGCCACAGCGGACGCGCTGCGACGACGGCGACCTCGACGCCGGTGTAGAGCGCGACCAGGGCGGCACCGGCGAGGACGACGAGCCCCGTGGCGCGGATCAGCCGGTCGCTGCGGCCGCCGCCCAGGGCGGCCAGGCGGTAGAGCGCGGCGAGGCGGCTGTCCACACGGCCGTGCTCCTGGAACTCCTCGCGCAGGCAGGCCCAGGCGTAGACCAGCAGGCCGGCGACGTAGAAGGGAATGAAGAAGGCGCCCCACCACATCCAGGACGTCGGGCGGAGCACGACGTAGAAGTGCCAGAAGCGGCCGGGCTGGTGCAGGTCGGACAGCAGGGCCACCGGAGCGGCCAGCCCGCAGGTGAGCGCCACCAGCAGGGCGAGGCGGCCGAGCCTGCGCCACTCCTCCTTGGCGAAGGCGTAGCCGGGCAGGCTCAGCAGGACGCCGCCCACCGACAGGCCGATGAGGAAGAAATACTGGACGGCCCAGGGGAGCCACGCGACCTCCCGGGTCACGTTGATGACCTCGACGACGCTGGTGTCCATCACGCGTGCTCCTTCTCGGCATGGGCGTCGGCGTGCGGCCGGCCGCTCGGACGCCACAGGGTCGGCGTGCCGTCCACCCGGCCCTGGAATTTCGGATCGAGGCCGATGTAGAAGACCCGCGGCTGCGTGCCCTGCTCGGGCTTCAGCACCTTGGGGCCCTCGTCACGGACCAGCGCGGAGACGGTGCTGCCCGGATCGTTCAGATCGCCGAAGATGCGGGCGCCGCCGACGCAGGTCTCGACGCAGGCGGGAAGAAGCCCGGCGTCGACGCGGTGGACACAGAAGGTGCACTTGTCGGCGGTTTGCGTCTCGTGGTTGATGAAGCGCGCATCGTACGGACAGGCCTGCACGCAGTAGGCGCAGCCGACGCAGACCGTGTTGTCCACCACGACGATGCCGTCCTGGCGCTGGAAGGTGGCGCCGGTCGGGCAGACGGTCAGGCAGGGCGCGTCCTCGCAGTGATTGCACAGGCGCGGCAGCATGTAGGAGCCGGTGCTGCCCCGCTCCGTCACCTCGTAGGTCGAGACGATGGTGCGGAAACTGTTCTCCGGGACGTCGTTCTCCATGATGCAGGCGACCGTGCAGGCCTGGCAGCCGACGCACTTGCGCACGTCGACCACCATGCCCCAACGGTGCGCCGCGTCGCCTCCCGTGCGCGCCTGCGCGGCCGCGACCGGTGCCGGAGCCGGCGCGGCCGCCCCGACGGTGGCGGCGCCGACGCCCAGACAGAAGTTGCGTCGTGATCGGTCCATGACGGGCCCCCTTGCACGGAATCCATGCGCCGCGGACATCCGCGGGCCTTCTTGCGCAAGGGTACCGGCGTCGGGCCGCCCGTCCCATTGGGGGGAACCCTAGACTTGTTGGGGTTTTCCCCAAGGACGATGTGTCGCAGACGCCGTGCGGCGTGGACCGGCGCGGCGCCCGGCCGTCATCCCGCCTCGAGCAGGAGCCGGGTCAGGTCGGCGATCGACCCGACCTCGAGCTTCTCCATCACGTTGTGCCGATGGACCTCGACCGTCTTCAGGCTGAGGTTGATCTCGACGGCGATCACCTTGTTCGGCTTTCCCGCCACGACCAGATCGGCGACCTGCCGCTCCCGCGGCGTCAGGCGTGCCAGCAGGGCGTGGACATGCCTCTTGCGGGCCCGTTCCTCCCAGAGCCGGAGCGACTTCTCGAGCGCCTCGTGGACGCGGTCGAGGAGCATCTGGTCGTTGAACGGCTTCTCGACGAAATCGACCGCGCCCGCGCGGAACGCCCGCGCCGCCATCGGCACGTCGGCGTGGCCGGTGATGACGACGACGGCCAGCAGCGATCCGGCCCTGGCGAGGGTGTCCTGCAGTTCCAGTCCGCTCATGCCCGGCATGCGCACGTCGGTCACCAGGCAGCCCGGGCGGTCCGGGGGGACGGCGCGGAGGAATTCCTCGCCCGAGGCGAAGGTTTCCACGGGCACGCCGAGCGAACCGACCAGCCAGGCCAGCGAGTGCCGCATCGCGGGATCGTCGTCGACGACGTAGACGGTGCGGGGCGTGCCCCCGCGGACCGTGTCAGCCTGCATGGTGTCGCTCCTCGTTGCCGGCCGATTGCCCGTCCTCCGCGACGGGCAGGACGAAGCGCATCGCCGCGCCGCCGCCGGGATTGTCCGTCGCCCAGAGATGGCCGCCGTGGGCCTCGACGATGGTCCGGCAGATCGACAGCCCCAGTCCCATGCCGCCGGGCTTGGTGGTGAAGAACGGGTCGAACAGCCGCGCCCGCGCCTCTTCCGAGAGCCCATGGCCACGATCGGCCACCACGACCTCGACCCGTCCGTCCCCGTCGCGTCCGGTGCGGACGGTCACGCTGCGGGCCCGCCCTCCCGCCGCGCCGGCCGACCCGTCCTGCATCGCGTCGAGGGCGTTCTTGATCAGGTTCAGCACCACCTGCTCGATCTGCACGCGATCCGCCAGCACGGGCGGAAGGCCGTCGGCAAGGTCCAGGGCGATGCTGGCGTTGCCGGTGCGCGCCTGGCCCTCGCACAGCGCGAAGGCGGCGCGGACGGCCTCGTTCACGTCCGTCGGCTCCATCTGGGAGGCCCGTTTGCGGACGAAGTTCCGGATGCGGGCGATGATCTGCCCGGCGCGTTCCGCCTGTTCCGCGATGGCCCGCGTGATGTCCGCCAACTGGGCCGGGTCCGCCGTCCCGCTCGCCAGGCGCCGGGTGCAGCCGCGCGCGTAGTTGGCGATGGCGCCGAGCGGCTGGTTCAACTCGTGCGCCAGATTGCTGGCCATCTCGCCGAGGATGGAGAGGCGGGCGACATGGTCCATCTCCTTCTGCCGCGCGCGGGCGGTCTCCTCCGCCCGGCGCCGCTCGGCCATCTCGCGCACGAGGTCCCGGTTCGCCGCCCGCAGCTCCGCGGTGCGCACCTTGATCAGGTGCTCCACCCGCAGCGAGTGGATCGCCCACCACAGGAGGGCGAGCGCGCCGACCGCCAGCCACTCCCAGTGCTCGCGCGCGACGTCGAGCACGGACACCTCGCGCAGGTAGCGGTACGGCCCGATGCGCAGGGACCGGAACAGGGTGTGGACGGGCTGGTAATCGAGCGGCACCGTCCAGCCCTCGTAGCCGCCGGCCTGCGCCGCCGGATGGTTCCGGGGCATCTGGAACAGGGCGACGACGACCGCCTTCGCCAGCTCGTCCGGCGTCGTGGCGAGCCGCGCCAGGGGCCAGTCGGGATACAGATCGGTGGACAGGGCGCAGTCGAAGCCCGGCGCCGCCCTCGGCGCGAGGACGCGGAACCGGCTGGCCTCGATGCGGCCCTCCGCCGCCAGCTCCTCGAGCACGCAGGCCCGCAGGATGCCGGCATCGATCTCGCCGTCGCGGACGGCGAAGACGACGCGGTCCACCGGGAACCCGGAGAAGCGGAGATCCTTCACGTCGCGGTAGGGATCGACCCCGGCGTCCAGCATCATGCCCCAGGCGACCTGGAAGCCGCCGAAGGCGTCGGGATCGATCGCCATGACCGTGCGACCCCGCAGATCGCCGACCTCGCGGATGTCGGTGCGGTCGGAGCGGACGATGAGGACGGAGCCGATGGCGCCGCCGGACGCCCCGGCGCGCGAGGAGTGGAGCGTGGCGATCCGGGTCACGCCGTGACGGGCCTCGAGCTCCACGTAGTTTCCGGTGTTCGTCAGGACGAAGTCGACGGTCCGGGCCTGCACGGCGGCGTCCATCCCGCGCAGGTCCAGCGGCACCATCGCCGCACCCCGGTCCGGGAACCGTTCGGCCAGATAGCGGATGGTCGGTTCCCAGACGGCGTTCGCGTGCTCGTCGCCCCGGTAGGCGAGCACGCCGACGCGGATCGGCGGTTCGGCGGCCTGCAGGGGGCCGGCGGCCAGGCAGGCGGCGGCCCACATGGCCGGCGCGAGACGCCGGACCACCGATCGGCCCCGCCAAGGGAAAGGTCCGCGCCGACATTTGGCCGGCCCGGCGGCCGTCGTCCTCATCTGTGCCCCCGAAACTCCCGCGGGGGTGTGTCCCCGCATGCCGCATGAAAGCACGGGAAGGGGCCGGAGCGGTTTGCGGCATGTCAGCCGCGGCGCCGGAAAGCGCCGTCGCGGCGGCGCGGCGGAGAATGGCTGGGGAGCGGTCCCGAGGTCGGGCGGAGGGTGCTGCGGCGCAGCGACGCAAACGTTTGCGCAAACGTTTCCGCGGCGCTATCGTCGGCGTCAGCACCGGCCCCATCGCGGAGAAGGGCATCATGAAACGGGCGACCCTGCTCAACGCACCGCTCAGCGCCGCCATCGCCGGCCTGGGCCACACCCAGACCCTGGTGATCGCCGACGCCGGCCTGCCGATCCCGGCCGGGCCGCAGCGCATCGACCTCGCCGTGGTGGCGGGGCTGCCGTCCTTCCTGGACGTGCTGGCCGCGGCCGCCAGCGAGATGATGATCGAGCGGGCGGTGATCGCCGCCGAGATGGCGGCCGCCAACCCGGCGCTGCGCCGGGCGCTGGACGACGCGTTGGCGGCCGTCGCGGCCGCCCAGGGCCGCCCCGTCGCCGTGGAGGAGGTGCCGCACGAGACGTTCAAGCGGCTCACCGCCTCGGCGGCGGCGGTGGTGCGCACCGGCGAGTGCCGCCCCTACGCCAACATCATCCTGACGTCCGGGGTCACCTTCTGAGGGCCCGCGCCATGACCACCCAGCCCGCCGCCCAGCCCGCCGCCCAGCCCGCCGCCCAGCCCGCCGCCCAGCCGGCACCGGCGTCCGACCGCCGGGTGCTGCTCGACCTCGACGGCATCAGCAAGAGCTTCAGCGCCGTGCCGGTGCTGTCGCGGGTGGCGTTGCGGGTGCACGCCGGCGAGGTGATGGCGCTGATCGGCGAGAACGGCGCCGGCAAGTCGACCCTCATGCGCATCGTCACCGGCATCATCCCGGCCGACGCCGGCGGCGCCATCACCCTGCGTGGCCGGCCGGTGCGCTTCGCCGCGCCGCGCCAGGCGATCGACGCCGGCATCGCGATGATCCATCAGGAGCTGAACCTCCTTCCCCATCTCAGCGTCGCCGACAACATCTTCCTGGGCCGCGAGCCGGTGAACCGCTTCGGCCTGATCGACCGGCCGCGCATGGCGCGCGAGACGGCGGCGCTGCTGGCGCGGCTGCGCCAGCCGATCGCGCCGGACCGCCTCGTCGGCGGCCTGAGCGTCGGCCAGCAGCAGATGGTGGAGATCGCCCGGGCGCTGTCCCTGAACGCCGAGCTCATCATCATGGACGAGCCGACCGATGCCCTGACCGACGTCGAGACGGCGATCCTGTTCGACGTCATCCGCGGGCTGCGCGCCGACGGCAAGGGGATCGTCTACATCTCGCACCGCCTCGGCGAGATCTTCGCGCTGTGCGACGCCGTCACCGTCCTGCGCGACGGCCACATGGTGCACCGCGGCCCCATCGCCGAACTGGACGAGGCCGGGCTGATCCGCCACATGGTCGGCCGCACCATCACCGACCAGTACCCCTACCTGCCGTGCCCCGCCGGCCCCGAGCGGCTGGCGGTCGAGCACCTGGAGGCGGCCGGCGTGAGCGACGTCAGCTTCACCGCCGCCGGCGGCGAGATCGTCGGCTTCGCCGGGCTGATGGGCGCCGGCCGGACCGAGCTGGCCAAGGCCATCTACGGCGCCAACCGGCTGCGTGCCGGCGCGGTGCGCGTCGACGGCGCGCCGGTGCGGCTGCGCAACCCGCACGACGGCGTGCGCGCCGGCATCGCCTACGTGCCCGAGGACCGCAAGAGCGAGGGGCTGATCCAGGCGCACTCCGTGCGCACCAACATGTCCCTGGCGGCGCTGGAACGGCTGTGCCGGCCCGGCGGGCTGATCCGCCGGGCCGCCGAGCGCGGCGCCGTCAGCCGCTTCATGACCGCCTTCTCGGTCAAGGCGCCGGGCATCGACGCCGAGGTGCGCACCCTGTCGGGCGGCAACCAGCAGAAGGTGTCGCTCGCCAAGGCGCTGCTGCTCGAGCCGAAGGTGGTGATCCTCGACGAGCCGACGCGCGGCGTCGACGTCGGGGCGCGGCGCGAGATCTACACCCTGATCAACGAACTGAAGGCGCGCGGCCTGTGCATCCTCCTGATGTCGTCGGACATGCCGGAGCTCCTCGGGCTCTCGGACCGCATCCTGGTGATGGCCGGCGGCCGCTTGGCCGGCCGCTTCGCCCGGGGCGAGGCGACCCAGGAACGCATCATGGCCCGGGCGGTCGGCTGACGGCGCGGAGCGGACGATCATGAACACCCTCACGACCTTCCTGTCCCGCAACAAGCCGCTGGTCGGCCTGGTGCTGCTGATGGCGGCGGTGTCCGCCTTCAGCCCGAACTTCCTCACCGTCGACAACCTGCTCAACATCCTGCGGCAGACCTCGATCAACGGGGTCATCGCCGTCGGCATGACCTTCGTCATCCTGTCCGCCGGCATCGACCTGTCGGTCGGCTCGGTGCTCGCCTTCTGCGGCGCCGTCTGCGCCTGGCTGGTCGGCGCCGACCTCAACCTGTGGCTGGCGGTGGCGCTGACCCTGGCGCTCGGCGCCGGCCTGGGCGCCGCCAGCGGCGTCGCCGTCGGCGTCGGCGGGGTGCAGCCCTTCATCGCCACCCTGGTCGCCATGACCATCCTGCGCGGGGCGACCCTGGTGTTCACCGACGGCCGGCCGATCACCACCGGCAGCGGCGCCGGCGCCGACGCCTTCTGGGAGATCGGCGGCGGCTACCTGCTGGGCGTGCCGGTGCCGGTGGTGGTCGCCGGCCTCGTCTTCGCCGGCGGCGGCGTGGTCCTGTCGCTGACCCGCTTCGGCCGCTACACCTATGCCATCGGCGGCAACGAGGTGGTGGCCCGCCTGTCGGGGGTCGGCGTCGTCGGCGTCAAGACCGCGGTCTACGCGGTGTCGGGCCTGCTGTCGGCGCTGGCCGGCATCATCCTCACCGCCCGCCTGGAAAGCGCCCAGCCGACCGCCGGCGCCGGCTACGAGCTGGACGCCATCGCCGCCGTGGTGGTCGGCGGCACCAGCCTGTCGGGCGGCAAGGGAACCCTCTTCGGCACCCTCGTCGGCGCGCTCATCATCGGCGTGCTGAACAACGCGCTCAATCTGATGAACGTGTCCTCGTACTACCAGATGATCGCCAAGGGCGCCGTCATCCTGCTTGCGGTGCTCGCCGACAGCCGCAGGTCGTCGTGAACCGGCCGCCAGAAGACCGGCACGCGAACAGCACAACGGCACAAAGGAAGGATCCGTCATGCGTAAGATAGTCGCCGCGACCCTGGCAGCGTCAGCCTTGCTGGTGTCCGCTTCCGTGCAGGCCGCGGACACCATGGCGTTGGTGGTCTCCACCCTGAACAACCCCTTCTTCGTCACCTTGAAGGAGGGGGCGGAGGCCAAGGCGAAGGAGCTCGGCTACACCCTGCTGGTCCTCGACTCCCAGAACGACCCGGCCAAGGAGCTGGCCAACGTCGAGGATCTGGTCAACAAGAAGGTCAAGATCCTGCTGATCAATCCCACCGATTCCGACGCCGTGCGCTCGGCCGTGCGCGCCGCCAACCGCGCCAAGATCCCGGTGGTCACCCTCGACCGTTCGGCCAACGGCGGCGAGGTGGCCTCCCACATCGCCTCCGACAACGTGGCCGGCGGCCGGATGGCCGGGCAGCTCGTCCTCGACAAGCTGGGCGGCAAGGGCAAGGTGGTCGAGCTGCAGGGCGTGCCCGGCACCTCGGCGGCGCGCGACCGCGGCAAGGGCTTCCACGAGGTGGTGGACGGCGCCTCCGGCGTGACGGTCGTCGCCAGCCAGCCGGCCGACTTCGACCGCACCAAGGGCCTGAACGTGATGGAGAACATCCTCCAGGCGCAGCCGGCGATCGACGCCGTGTTCGCCCACAACGACGAGATGGCGCTGGGCGCCGTCAAGGCGATCCAGGCGTCGGGGCGCGACATCCCGGTGGTCGGCTTCGACGGCACCGACGACGGCGTGGCGGCGGTCAAGGACGGCAGCCTCTACGCCAGCGTCGCCCAGCAGGCGGCGATGATCGGCTCGCTCGGCGTCGAGACCGCCGCCAAGGTGCTGAAGGGCGAAACGGTGCCGGCCTTCACGCCGGTGCCCCTCAAGGTCCTCACCAAGTAGGCGCTGCCGCGACGGCGCGCCGCTGGCCGGCGCGCCGTCGCGGACCGCGGACCGGATTCCCCCATGGCAACGATCAAGGACGTGGCCCGCGCGGCCGGCGTGTCGGCGAGCACCGTCTCCCACGTCGTCAACGGCACGCGCTTCGTCGCTCCGGACACCGCCCGGCAGGTGCAGGACGCCATTCTCCGGCTGGGCTACGCCCGCAACGACATCGCCCGCGCCCTGAAGCGCAGCCGCACCCGCACGCTCGGGATGATCGTTCCCTCCAGCTCGAACCCCTTCTTCGCGCAGGTCATCCACGGCCTGGAGACCGCCGCCTTCGAGCGCGGCTACAGCCTGATCCTGTGCAACTCCGACGACGAGCTGGACCGGCAGGTGCGCTGCTTCGACGCGCTGCGCAGCCGGCGCATCGACGGGCTGGCGATCCTGTCCCCCGACCCCGGGCCGGATTTCCTGGAGGCCGTCGCGGCGGCCGAGCCGGAGCTGCCGCGGCTGCTGCTCGACACCGCGCCGCGCGCCGGCGCCTGCGTGGTCGCCGACGATTCCTTCGCCGGCGGGCGGCTCGCCGCCGCCCTGTTCGCCGAACGCGGCTTCCGGCGTGTCGCCTGCATCACCGGCCCCGCCGGCCATCCCCAGTCGCGGGCCCGGCGCGCGGGCTTTGCGGCCGGCCTGGCGCAGGCCGGGCTCCCGGTCGAGCCGGACCTGGTGCGCGAGGCCGACCTGACGATGCCCGGCGGCTACGCCGCCGCCGCCTCCCTGCTGGACGGGCCGCCGCCGGAGGCGATCTTCGCCTTCAACGACCTGATGGCCGTGGGGGCCCTGCGGGCCGCCCAGGAGCGCGGCCTGACGGTGCCGGACGACCTGTCGGTGCTGGGCTACGACGACATCGAGCTGGCGGCCTACGTCACGCCGCCGCTCAGCACCGTCCGCCAGGCCGCCGCCGCCCTCGGCGAACGGGCCGCGGCGCTGCTGATCGACCATCTCGAAACCAACCAGCCGCTCCCCGACCGGCTGCTCCTGGCGCCGGCCCTGGTGCTGCGGGGCTCGGTCGGCCGGCCACCCCGGAGGATCCCATGAGCGACGCCCGGCAACGCCCCATCGTCGTGTTCGGCAGCGTGAACATCGACGTCACCGCCTACAGCGAGCGCCTGCCGCGGCCGGGCGAGACGGTGCACGGCAGCCGCTACGTCATGGGGCTGGGCGGCAAGGGCGCCAACCAGGCGGCCGCCGTCGCCCGGCTCGGCGCGGCGGTGGAGATGGCGGGGCGGACCGGGACCGACGGCTTCGGCGCGATGGCGCGCCAGCGCCTCGACGGCTTCGGCGTCGGCACCGCCCATCTGCGGGCCGATCCGGAGGGCGCCACCGGGATCGCGGTGATCGGCGTCGACGCCGCCGGCGAGAACTGCATCACCGTCATCGGCGGCGCCAACATGGCCGTCGCCGAGGCCGACGTGAGCGCCGGCGAGGCGCTGTTCCGCCGCGCCCCGGTGCTCCTCCTGCAACTGGAGATCCCGCTGGCGGCCGGCCTCGCCGCGGCGGCGGTGACGCGGGCCGCCGGCGGGCGGGTGATCCTCGACCCGGCACCGGCGCCGCGGGACGGCCTGCCCGATGCGGCGTTCGGGACGGTCGACCTGATGACCCCCAACGAGACGGAGACGGAAGCCCTGGTGGGCATCCGGCCGCGCACGCCCGAGGAGGCGGCGGCCGCCGCGGCGCGCCTGACCGGGCGCGGCCTCGCCATGGCGGTGGTCAAGATGGGCGCCCAGGGCGTCTATTTCCGCGGGCCCGCGGGGGAGGGGTTCGTGCCGCCCTTCGCGGTGAAGGCCGTGGACAGCGTCGCCGCCGGCGACTGCTTCAACGGCGGTCTCGCCGTCGCCCTGGCGCGCGGCGACGGCCTGGAGGCGGCGGTGCGCTTCGCCGCCGCCTGCGGCGCCCTCGCCACCACCCGGCCTGGCGCGGCGGAGTCGGCACCCTCCCTGGCCGAGGTGATGGCCCTGCTGTCCTGACCGGCGCCGGATCAAAGGTCGCGGAGCACCTCCGGGAGATCGCGCGCGCCGTGCAGGATGCGGACGATCAGCGGCGGCCGGCGGTCGGCGTTGTAGACGATGACGTAAGGGAAGCCTGCCAGGACCATGAAGCGATACGGCTCCCCGGCCAATTCGGGGCGAGGTCGGCCGAGATGGGGGTGTGTGCCGATACGTCTGGCCGCCTCTGCGACGCCTCTGCCCAGGGCGTGCGCGGCGACGGGATTGGCGGCGGCGATCCAGCGCACGGCGGCCAGCAGATCGCGCCGCGCCGCCGGCGACAGAACGGCGGTGGTCACGCGTCCCTGGGGGTGACGATGGCTTCGACCTCGGCCAGGACGTCGTCGAGCGCGACCGCACCATCGCGGTCGGCTTCCGCCTCGGCGGCTTGCAAGAGATGCTGGAACTGCAGCCGGCGCTCCTCTGCCTGCTGCAGCAGGCGCAGCGCCGAACGCACGACTTCGCTCACGTTGTTGTAGCGTCCACCTTCGACGCAGTCGCGAGCAAAGCGCTCCAGTTCCGGGGTGAGATGCACGTTGGTCGACACCGCGGCCTCCAGTGTCAAAGGTTGACATGACTGTAGGTGTCGACCGGATGAAGGGCAAGTCCATCGGCCTGAACGATCGGCGGCGGCCGGCGGTCGGCACCGGCATGGCTGCCATTCCCCGTCGGAAATCCGCGTGCCGAACGGGCGGCGGCGGGGTTTGATGGACGTCCCGCCATCGTCCCCGGTCCAGCCCCACCATGACGCACGCCTCATGAGCACGACCGCCGCCGCGGCCAACCGACCGGAGGTGGGGATCCCGTTGGCCCTGCTGGCGGTGCTCTGCTTCACCCTGCTCGACAGCTTCGGCAAGGCGCTCGGCGGCGCCCACGCCATGCCGATGCTGGTGTGGGCGCGCTACGCCTTCGGCCTCGCCTGGCTGCTGCTGCTGATCCCCCGGGGCAGCGGGGTCTCGGTGCTGCGCACGGCGCGGCCCTGGGTGCACGTGGCGCGCGGCCTGCTGGTGATGACCGCCACGGGCTTCACCTTCGCCGCGGTCCGTCACCTGCCGCTGGCGACCTTCTACGCCATCGCCTTCCTGTCGCCGCTGCTGGTCGCCCTCCTCTCGGTGGTGGTGCTGCGCGAGCGGGTGACGCTGGTCCAATGGGGAGCGATCCTCGCCGGCTTCGCCGGGGTGCTGATCGTCGTCCGCCCGGGGCTGATCCCGCTGGACTGGACCATCCTGCTGCCCTTCGGCATGGCGGCGAGCTACGCGCTCTACCAGATCCTGACCCGGCTGACCGGGGTGTCGGACCCGCCGGTGACGGCGCTGTTCTACATGACCCTGGTCGGCTTCGTCACCGCGTCGGCCGTCCTGCCGCTGTCCTGGGAGTGGCCGGGACCGTCGAGCTGGGCGGCCTTCGTCGTGATGGGCGCGCTGGGCACGGTGGGCCACCTGTTCCTCATCAAGGCGCTGGCGGCGGCGCCGCCGTCGGTGGTGTCGCCCTTCACCTACAGCCAGATGGTCTGGGCGGTGCTCATCGGCATCGTCTGGTTCGACCAGGCGCCCGACCCGGCCACCCTGGCCGGCGCCGCGGTCATCATCGCCAGCGGCCTGTGGCTGATGCGCGGCAGCCGGCCGGCCGCGTCTCGTCCGTCACCGTCGTGACCTCGCAGCACCGGGATGATGCCCATGCCGCCGCCGGTGCGCTCCAGCAAGACGCGGACCGCCGCGATCACCGGCGGCGGGACGGACGCCGGCGAGCACCCCATGCGGACGCAGGGGAGGAACCCCGCGGGCGGCCGGCATGTGTGCAGACGCCGGCCCGCCTGGGAGAGGCGCTCCGTCCTCAGTACAGCGCGTCGATCTCCGCCGCGTACTTCCGGTGG
Organism: Azospirillum sp. ST 5-10; assembly: GCF_051225715.1. Taxonomy (NCBI): domain Bacteria; kingdom Pseudomonadati; phylum Pseudomonadota; class Alphaproteobacteria; order Rhodospirillales; family Azospirillaceae; genus Azospirillum; species Azospirillum sp. ST 5-10. The sequence goes on along the minus strand of NZ_JBPJSP010000022.1, from coordinate 47,590 downwards.
ATGTTGGCGCGGCGGACCTTCATGGTGGCGGTGACCTCGTCGTCGTCGTGGTCCAGCTCCTTGGTCAGGAGATGGAAGCGGCGGACCTGGGCGACCGGGGCGAGCGTCGCGTTGGCGGCGGCGACCTCCCGCTCGATCAGCTCCCGCACCCGCGCGTTCTCGGCGAGGCTGCGGAAATGGGTGTAGGGGATGCCCTGCTCCTCCGCCCACTTGCCGACCGTCTCCAGATCGACCTGGATCAGCGCCGAGACGAACTTCTTCCCCTCGCCGACGACGATGCACTCCTTGACGTAGGGGCTGGCCTTGACGGCGTTCTCGATCTCCGACGGGCTGAGGTTCTTGCCGCCGGCGGTGATCATGATGTCCTTGAGGCGGTCGACGACGACGATCTGCCCGTCCCCGTCCACCCGCACCACGTCGCCGGTGTGCAGCCAGCCGTCGCGGATCGCCTGGGCGGTCGCCTGCGGGTTCTTGTAGTAGCCGGCGAACACCGTGTCGCCGCGCACCAGCAGCTCGCCCTGCTCGCCGACCCGGCATTCGGCGCCGACGACGGGCACGCCGACGCTGCCGGGCACGCGCCGGTCGAGGCGCTGCCCGGTCACCATGCCGGCGGTCTCGGTCAGGCCGTAGACCTCGATCAGCGGCACGCCGAGGGTGCGGAAGAAGCGCACGATGACCGGCGAGATCGGTGCGGCGCCGGTCAGGCAGACGCCGGCGCGGCGCAGCCCCACATAGTTCAGCAGCGCCCGGAACACCAGCAGGTAGCACAGCGCGAACACCGCCCGCGCCACCACCGGACGCCGCGCCGGCAGGGTCTCGGCCCACGGCTCGCACGCCGTCACCGCCCGCTCGAACAGGCGGCGGCGCAACCCGCCGGCCTCGGCCATCTTGATGTGGATCGACGCGTGCAGCTTCTCCCAGATGCGCGGCACGCCGAGGAACAGGGACGGCGCCACCTCCCGCAAATCCTCCTGCACGGTGCGCAGCGACTCGCCGAAGTTGACGATGGAGCCGAGATAGAGCGGGGTGAAGGTGGTCAGCATCTGCTCCGCCACGTGGCAGAGCGGCAGGTAGGAGAGGTGGGTGGCCGACGAGTCGAGCCCCAGCCGCTCGATGATCGCCGGCGCCTCGGCCCGCATGGTGCGGTAGCTCAGCATCGCCCCCTTGGGCTTGCCGGTCGATCCCGAGGTGTAGATCATCAGCCCGACGTCGTCCAGCCGCTGGGCGTCCAGCAGGTCGTCGGCCCGATTCGGGTGTCGCGCCTCGTACTCCGCCCCCAGCCGCTCGACGGCCGCGAAGGAGAGCAGGCGGTCGTCGGCGCAGTGGCGCAGGCCCTTCATGTCGACGACGACGATGTGGCGCAGGGCCGGCAGGTCGTCGGCGCGCTCCAGCACCTTGTCCGCCTGCTCCTGGTCCTCGCAGACGACGAACGCGGCGTCGGCGTGGCCCAGCACGTAGGCGACCTCGTTCGCCGGGCTGGTGGGATAGACGCCGACCGCCACCGCCCGTACGACGCCGCAGCCGAGCTGGGCGAACACCCATTCCTGGCGGTTCTCCGACAGGATGCCGACGTGCCCGCCCTCGGGCAGGCCGAGCGCCAGGAGGCCGAGCCCGAAATGGCGCGACCGCTCGTAGTAGCGGCCCCACGTCACCGGGTTCCAGACGCCGAAGTCCTTCTGGCGCAGCGCCGTGCGCCCGGGATGCCGGCGGGCCTGCTCGCGCAGCATCTGCGGCAGGGTCAGGGCCGGGATGTCGGGGAGGGTGGGGGAGATCATGACAGCCACCGTTTGCGGCGCTTGTAGTGCTTGACGTCGCGGTAGCTGCGGCGCTCGCCGCCGGCGCCGCCCAGGCCCAGGTAGAACTCCCGCACGTCCTGGTCGCGGGTCAGGCGTTCCACCGGGCCGTCGATGACGATGCGGCCGGTCTCCATGATGTAGCCGTAGGACGCCACGGCGAAGGCCAGCGCCGCGTTCTGCTCCACCAGCAGCATGGAGGTGCCCTGCTCGGCGTTGATGCGGGCGATGATGGCGAAGATCTCCTCGACCAGCCGCGGCGAGAGCCCCAGCGACGGTTCGTCCAGCAGGATCAGCGAGGGTTCGGCCACCAGGGCGCGGCCGATGGCGAGCATCTGCTGCTCGCCCCCCGACAGGTAGCCGGCGCGCACCGAGCGGCGGGCGTGCAGGTTGGGGAAGTAGTCGTAGACCAGGTCGAAGCGACCCGATGCCGCGCTCCGGCCGCCGCGGAGGCCGCCACGGGGCCCGCTGCGGGCGTAGGTGGCGGCGACCAGGTTCTCCTCGACGCTCAGGTCCTCGAAGATGCGCCGGCCCTCCATGACGTGGAACAGGCCGGCGCGCACCAGCTCGTGCGGCTTGAGGTCCGCGGTGGGGCGGCCGTCGAAGCGGATGGCGCCGGCGCTCACCGCGCCGTTCTCCAGCGACAGCAGGTTGGAGACGGCCTTGAGGGTGGTCGATTTGCCCGCCCCGTTGGAACCGAGGAGGGCGACGATCCGCCCCCTCGGCACGGTCAGCGACAGGCCGCGCAGCACCTGGACGGTCTTCTTGAAGACCACCTCGATGTTGGTGACCTCGAGCACCGGCGGCGGTGCCGCCACGGTCTGCCCCGCGGATTGCATCGCCGGCTACTCCAGGACGATCCAGTCGGACGCCGGGACCATCAGCTTCTTCTGGACGTCGGCCTTGTAGATGCGGCCCACCGGGATCGAGTTCCCGGGGATGGAGATCGGCACGCCGATGATCCCGCCGGTGTCGAAGTCCTTGATGGTGTTGAGCGCCGCCTTGAGATTCTTGCCGTTCAGCTCCTGCCCGGCGTCGAGGGTGCGCTTGACCGCCTCGCTCATCAGCATGGCGGTGAGGAAACCCTGCATGTAGGCGGTCGACTGGTATTCTGGGCGCATCTGCCGGATCTTCTCCAGCATCGGCGCCTTGCCGTCCTCGTCGTAGTAGTAGCGGTAGGGCATGACGCCCATGAAGCCGTCGGCCATCTCGCCCATCTTCTGGACCATGGAGTTGTCCATGCTCCAGAAGGTGCCCATCCATTTGCTGGCGATCCCCATCTGCTTGGCCTGGGCGATGAACTCGGGGATCGGGGCGAGCACGTAGCCGTGGAAGATCGTGTAGTCCGGGGCGGCGCGGCGCAGCTTCAGCACCTCGGTCGACACGTCGACGCTGCCCGGCGGGGTGACGATGGTCTCCACCACCTTGAGGCCCAGCTCGTTGGCCTTCTTGGCGGAGGTGGCGATGGGGTCGCGGCCGAACTCGGTGTCGGAATGGACGAAGGCGACCTTGGCGTTGGGCTGCTCCTTGGCGATGTAGCGCAGCAGGATGCCGAACATCTCGGTGTAGTCGGGGCCGGGCAGGAACTGCAGCGGGTACTTCTGCGGGTCGTTCAGCTCGGTGGCGAAGGAGGCGCCGGCCATGATGGCGGTGCCGAGCCGCTCCAGCTCCGGGTTGATGGTCTTGGAGAAGGCGGTGCTGTCGCCGTAGTAGAGGTTCGGCTTGTCCTGGGCGACGATCTTGTTGAAGGCGGCCACCGAGGCGTCGACCTTGTAGGCCGTGTCCTCGTAGACGTAGCGCAAGGTGCGCCCGTGGATGCCGCCGGCCTCGTTGACCAGCTTGACGTAGTCGGAGATGCCGGCGTGGATGCCGATGCCGGCGAAGGCGAACACGCCGGTCATCGGGATCGAGCCGCCCAGCACGATGTCGTCGGCGGCGCGCGCCGGCGCCGCCGCGGCCGCCGAAAGCCCGGCGGCGAGCGCCAGGGCGCCCAGATGTCTGCGGGTCAGGGTCAGCATCGGTGGTGTCCTCCCATTCGTCATTGTTTGGTTCTGGTCAGGTGCGGAACGGCCAGAGATGGAAGAAGCGCCGGGTGCGCCGCCACATCTCGGCCAGCCCCTGCGGCTCGAAGACGAGGAAGCCGACGATCAGGGCGCCGAACACCACGGTGCGCACCGGCGACAGCATCATCACCGCGTCCGGCCACAGCGGCGTGGCGAAGCCCACCAGCAGCTTCAGCAGCTCCGGCACCAGGGTCATGAAGATGGCGCCGAGGATGCCGCCGAGGATGGTGCCCATGCCGCCGACGATGATCGCCGCGAGGAAGAAGATGGAGAGCAGCAGCGGGAAGCTCTCCGGCGTCACCACGCGGAAGAAGTAGGCCCACAGGCCGCCGGCCACCCCGGCGTAGAAGGAGGCCAGCGCGAAGCTCGTCAGCTTCCAGCGCAGCAGCGGGATGCCCAGGACCTCGGCCGAGATGTCGCGGTCGCGGATGGCGATGAAGGCGCGCCCGACCCGCGTACGGAACAGGTTGGCGGCCCCCAGCAGCATCAGCACGGCGACGGGCACGACCACCCAGTAGAGCCGGAAGGGCGTGTCGAGGGGGATGCCGGCGACCGTGGCCGGCGGCACGGTGATGCCGCTGACGCCGTTGGTCACGCTCTCCCAGTGGGCGAAGACGAAGTGCAGGATGAAGGAGGCGGCGATGGTGGAGATGGCGAGGTAGAGGCCCTTCACCCGCAGGCTGGGCAGGCCGAACAGCGCGCCCACACCGGCCGCCATGAAGCCGCCGGCGAGAATGTTGAGGAGGAACGGCGTGCCCAGCCGGTTCTCCAGCACCGCCACGGTGTAGGCCCCCACCCCCATGAAGGCGGCCTGGCCGAGGCTGACCAGCCCGGTGTAGCCGGTCAGGATGTTGAGCCCGCTGGCGGCGATCACGTTGATGGCGGCCAGGCACGCCAGATAGGCCCAGTACTGGTCGGCGGCGAAGGGGAAGAGCGCCAGCGCTGCCAGCAGCACGGCGAACCAGCCGCGCTGCACGGCGCTGTCGAACAGCGCCTCGTCGGCGGCGTAGCTTTCCTTGGCGGAGGCGATGCGCATGGACCTCAGAGCCTCTCGATCTCGTGGGTGCCGAACAGCCCGTAGGGCCGCACCATCAGCACCGCGACCAGCAGGGAGAAGGTGGCGAGCAGCTTGAACTCGCCGCCGAGATAGAACCCGGCCAGCGCCTCGATCAGGCCGATCAGCAGGCCGCCGACCAGTGCCCCGGCGACGCTGTCGAGCCCGCCGACGATGACCACCACCAGCACCGACAGGCCGAACACGCCCATGGTGGAGGAGATGCCGCCGACCGCCCCCACCAGGATGCCGGCACCGGCGGCGACCATGCAGGCGACCACCCAGGCCAGCGAGAAGACGCCGGGCACGTCGATCCCCACGGAGTAGGCCGCGGCCTGGTCGCTGGCGGTGGCGCGCAGCGCCACGCCGCCGCGCCAGAAGCGGAACAGCGCCAGGAACAGCGTGACGACCGCCGCGGCGACGACGAAGCCGGTGGCGATCTTCGGCGCCACGAACGCCTCGCCGATGAAGAGCGGCGTCGCCGGCATGAACTCGGGCAGGCGGCGCGGGTCGGCGGTCCACAGGATCTCCACCAGGCCGACCAGGATGCTGCCGAGCCCCACCGTCACCATGAAGACGGAGATCGGGCTCTCCCCCAGCATCGGCCGGATCACCAGCCGCTCGACCGCCGCCCCGAACAGCCCGGCCACGGCGAGCGCGCCGACCGCCGCCGCCCACCACGGCAGCGCCAGGGTCGCGGCGAAGCCGAAGAAGGCGTAGCCGCCCAGCATGAGGATCTCGCCGATGGCGAGGTTGACCACCCGCGTCGCCTTGTAGATGACGACGAAGGCCAGCGCCGTCAGCGCGTAGAGCCCGCCGGTGCCGAGCCCGGCGAGGCTCACCTCGGCGAGGAGCAGCCAGTCCATGGTCATGGGGCGCTCCTGCCGGCGGGTCGGGTGGCGGGGGTGGCCGCGCGGGCCCCCCCTCCCGCCCTCCTCCCACTTCGCGGGGGGAGGAGAAAGCCCTCCCCCGCGCAGTGGGGGAGGGTTGGGTGGGGGGCCGACGGGACCGCGCATCCAGGATGTCGGAACATCCGCATCACGCCACCTTCCGCGCGTCGGAACCGAGCCGCCGCCGCAGGTCGTCGACGTTGCCCGAGCCGAGATAGGCGGCGACCACCTCGGGGTTCGCCTGCACGTCCCGCGGCAGCCCCTGCGCGATGACCTGGCCGAAGTTGAGGACGACGACGTGGTCGGAGATGTCCATCACCATGCCCATGTCGTGCTCGACCATCAGCACGGTGACGCCCCATTCCTCGCGCACGTCGAGGATGAAGCGGGCCATGTCCTCGGTCTCCTCGCGGTTCATGCCGGCCACCGGCTCGTCGAGCATCAGCACCTTGGGGTGCATGGCGAGCGCCCGGGCCAGCTCCACCCTCTTCTGCAGGCCGTAGGACAGGGCGCCCACCGGCGCCTTGCGGATGTGGTCGATCTCCAGGAAGTCGATGATCCGCTCCTCGACCTCGCGCCGCAGCTCCATCTCCTCGCGCCGGGCGCGGCCGAGGTAGAACAGGGCGTCGAGCACGCCGGTGCGCAGGTGGGCGTGGCGGCCGAGCTTGATGTTGTCGAGCACGGTCATGCCGCGGAACAGGGCGATGTTCTGGAAGGTGCGGGCGAGGCCGAGCCGGGCCCGTTCGGGCGCCGACAACCGGTCGATCGGGTGTCCGGCGAAGCGCACCGAGCCCTGGCGCGGCCGGTAGAAGCCGGAGATGGCGTTGAACAGCGAGGTCTTGCCGGCGCCGTTCGGGCCGATCACCGTGGTGATCGATCCTGGCGCCACCGGAAAGCTCACGCCGTTCAGGGCGAGCACGCCGCCGAACGCCAGGGTCAGCCTCTCGACCGCCAGGATGGGGGTGGCGTCCGCCGTCGTCTCGGTCATCGGGGCCGTCATCTCACCGTCCATGGAAGGTGGGACTCCGCTTGTCGAAGAAGGCGCCCACCCCCTCGCGGAAATCGTCGGTGGCGGCCGAGGCGCGGAAGCTCTCCTCCTCCGCCGCCAGCTGGTCGGCCAGCGAGGCCGTCGCCGAGCGGTGCAGCAGCCGCTTGATGCGCCCGAAGGCGGCGGTCGGGCCGGACGCCAGCCGCTCGGCGAGCGCCCGCGTCTCCGCCTCGAGCGCCGCCGCCGCCACGACGCGGTTGACGAGGCCGAGGCGGAGCGCCTCGGCGGCGTCGATCGTCTCGGCCAGCAGCGCCAGCTCCATCGCCTTGCGCAGGCCGACGAGGCGGGGCAGCCAGTAGGTGCCCGAGCCGTCGGGGGTGGCGCCGATGCGGGCGTAGGCCAGGGTGAAGCGGGCGTCGTCGGCGGCGATGCAGAGGTCGGCGGCGAGCGCCACGCTCATGCCGGCCCCGGCGACGGCGCCGTGCACCGAGGCCAGCACCGGCGCCGGCAACGCCGCCAGCACCTCCAGGGCGGTGTGCAGCGGGCCGATGATGGCGCCGGCGGTCTCCGCCGCACGGTCGGGATCGGCGCGGAAGCGGGCGAGGTCGCCGCCGGCCATGAAGGCACGGCCCTGGCCGGCGATCACCACGGCCCGCACCGCCGGGTCGCCGGCGACGGCGTGGCAAGCCTCCAGGAAGGCGTGCGCCGTCTCCTCGTCGATGGCGTTGAGGACCTGCGGACGGTTCAGCCGCAGCCAGGCGACCGCTCCCGCCCGGTCCAGCAGGACCGGTTCGCTCTCCTTGGACACCCGATTCTCCCTCTGACGGCCGTCATGGCCTTATCGTTGGTCGTCATTGTCCGCCGGCCGGCGGGCGCTGACGTGGTCATGGTAGAGCCGCTCCACCGGCTGCTCCGGGTCCTTGCCCAGCCGCTCGAAGCCGCGGCGGAAATCGTGCACGTGGCGGCGCATCCAGGCGCCGGCCTCGGCGGCGTCGCCGGCGCGGATCGCCTCGTAGACGCGGCGGTGCGCTTCCACCATGCGGGCCGGGGCGGCTTCCACCTCCTCGGCCAGCATCTGCGAGGTCGGCTGGAACAGCAGGCCGAGCGGCTCGCGCGACAGCTCGATCACCCGGTTGCCCGAGGCGCGGCCTACCAGGGCATGGAATTCCGTGTCCAGCTCCGACAGGAGCTTGGGGTTGTCGAGCGCCCGGCGGGAGCGCTCCAGGTTGTCGGCGATGGCGTCGAGCGTCTCGCCGCGGGCGCCGGGACTGCCGGCGTTGGCGGCGGCGAGCTCGGCCGACACCGGCTCGATGGCGATGGTCGCCTCCCACAGCTCGCGGAAGGTGACCTGGTGCAGCACCAGCGCCCGGCTGATGCGGCTGGCGAGCTTGGTGTAGCGGGGCAGGCTGGCGAACAGGCGGCGGCTGCTGTCGCGGCGGATCAGGCCGGACTGCTCGAGCATGCGGATGCCCTCGCGCACGGTCGAGCGGTTGACGCCGAACTGGCGGACCAGATCGGCCTCGGTGCCGATCGGGGCGCCCGGCGGCAGGCGCCCCGACATGATCTCCCGCTCGATCGCCTCGGCCACCCGCTGGTAGGCGGGGCGATGGTCGATGCGTTCGAAAAGCCCATCGCCGGGCTCCGACGGTTCCGCTGCCGCATCCACGGCCGGCGCTCCTCCCTGACCGCCCCGGCCGTTTCCCGGCCTGCATTTCTGGACGGATTGTCGATTTGTCCGACAAAGCTAAGCGACAGCCGGGCCATTTGTCAATATCGCAAACAATCGGCTCTGCGGATGGGCGGGCGGCGCGGTCAGTCGGCCGGCGGCGCCGGGTCGGCCGTGTCGGCCGCCCCGGTGTGGCGGGACCGGGCGGAACGCGGTGCCCGGCCCCGCAAGGCGTCGAGGAGGGCATCCCGTTCGGCCAGGAGACGGCGTTCGAGCAGAGCGCCGAGCGCTTCCCCGTCGCGCCGGGCGAGCGCGTCGAGGATCAGCGCATGGACCTGGACGGCCTCGTCCCATCGCTCGGGCACGTCGGCGGCGGCGTGGCGGACGCGGACGGAGAGCGTCTCGTAGACGCCGTCGAGCGCGGCGTTGCCGGCCAGCGCCACGACGCGCCGCCGGATGGTACGGCCGAGGCGGGCCGCGCCGGCGTGGTCGCCGTCGGCGAGGCGGGCGCGCATCTCCCCGTCGAGGCGGGCGAGGTCCGCGCGGTCGGACTCGCCGGCGGCGGCGGCGGCCAGCCGGCCGGCCAGGCGCGCCAGCGGCACCATGACCTCGAACAGCTCCTCCGCGTCGGTCGCGGTGAGGCGCGCGACGAGGCAGCCGCGGTTGGGCTCCAGCACCACCAGCCCTTCGGTGGCGAGGACCTTCAGCGCCTCGCGCAGCGGCGTGCGCGAAACGCCGAACGCCGCCGCCAGCTCGCGCTCCGGCACCCGGGAGCCGGCCGGCAGGGCGCCGTCCAGGATCATCGTGCGCAGCGCCGCCACCACCTCGTCGTGGAGGTTGGGACGGGCGATCGGCGCGGGTGCGGCGGGCGGGCGGGCGGTCTCGGTCATCGTGCAGGGGTCCGGAGAGGCCGGCGGCCGGGCCGCGCGGGTGGCCCGACTATCGGCACGGAGGTGCCGCCCGTTCAAGCCCCCTCGACGGCGGGTGCGACCCGGGCCGGCGCGCCGACGTCGGCGAGGCCGGCGACCACCCGCTCGCACGTCGCCCGCATGTGCTCGGCCATGGCGCGGGCCAGACCGTCGCCGTCCCGCCGCTCCAGAGCGGCGATGATCTCGGCGTGCTCGTCGACCGCCTCGGCCCAGCGGGCGTGGGTCAGGTTGGCGAGGTAGCGGGCGCGCCGCAGCCGTGACGCGAGCCCGCCGTGGACGCCCAGCAGGACGCCGTTGCCGGCGATCTCGGCGAGGCGGCGATGGAACGCCTCGTTGGCGAGGAAGTAGTCGGCCCGCCGATCGGCCGCGTGGAACGCCCGCATCCGCGCGTGCAGCGTCTTCAGCCCGCGCACGTCGCGGTCGCTGGCGTGGGCCGCCAGGCGCCGGCCGACCAGCGCCTCCATCTCCGCCATCACCTGGAACAGCTCGGCCGCCTCGCGCGCGGTGACGGTGCTGACCGACGCGCCGCGGTTGGGGTGGATCACCACCAGGCCTTCGCTCGCCAGCACCTTCAGCGCCTCGCGCAGGGGGGTGCGCGACACGCCGAGCCGGTCGCACAGAGCCGTCTCGTTGAGCCGCGTTCCCGGCGGGATGCGGCACTCCAGGACCAGGGTGCGCAGCCGGTCGGCGACGCGGGCGTGCATGGAGGTGCGTCCCGGCCGGCGGCCGGGAGACGCGCGGGAGCGCCGTGGGCGAGCCGATCCCTCTTCCATCCCCGACCTCCCCCCCGCCGCGGGCCGACCGCACAGATTCCGTGCAAGTATTCGCTTTTCTGTGCAGCGCGCAAGCGCCTGCCGCTTTCGGAGCCTTAAGAAACTTTATATTCTCATGTAATTACAATATGTTAGAAAAAATATAATGCAGAATTACGAATGGCTCGGAGCTTGCAGGGTGTCCGCGGCAGGCACATGCGACCCGTGAACCAGGAAGGCAATGACGATGAACGAGGAGGACTCGGCCGGCGGTCGGCCCGCGCCGACACGGCCGAACGGGATGGACGCCGTCGATTCTTCGGGCGAACGCACGGCGTTCCGGCGGATCGGCATGATCACGCCGTCGTCGAACACCGTCCTGGAGCCCTACACCGCGGCGATCCTGGCGCCGCTGCTGCCCCGCGTGACCGCGCATTTCGCCCGGTTCTCCGTCACCCGCATCGCCCTGGAGGAGGACTCGCGCCGCCAGTTCGAGCCGGACGCCCTGCTGGCGGCCGCCCGCCAACTCGCCGACGCGCGGGTCGACGTCGTCGCGTGGAACGGCACCGCCGCGTCCTGGCTGGGGTTCGCGCGCGACACGGCGCTGTGCGACCGGATCACCGGTGAAACCGGGATTCCCGCCACCACCACCATCCTGGCGCTGAACGACGCGCTGCAGCGGCTCGGCGTGACGCGCCTCGGCCTCGTCACGCCCTATCTCGACGATGTGCAGGCGGGGATCGTCGCCAACTACGGCGCCCTCGGCATCGAGGTGGTGGCCGAACGGCATCTCGGCGAATCCGGCAACTTCCGCTTCGCCGAGGTCCCGGAGGCCGTGGTGGAGCACCTGATCCGCGCCGTCGCCGAGGCCCGGCCGCAGGCGATCGCCGTGCTCTGCACCAACTTCCGCGGCACGCCGCTGGCCGGCCGCCTGGAGGGCGAGCTCGGCATCCCGATCCTCGACTCCGTCGCCGTCACCGTGTGGAAGACGCTGGCCCTCCTCGGCGAGCCGACCCAGGCGGTGACCGGCTGGGGCCGACTGTTCCAGGCCCTGCCGGCCGCCGCCGGTTCCGGGCCCACGTGACCCGCCGGGGGCGGTCCGCTCCGTCCCCCGTTCCCCGGGGCTGCAGCCCCGGTCACCAGCAAGGGAGGAGTTTCCCGATGCGCCGACTCGTGCTTTGCGCCACCGCCGCCCTGGCCTTCCTGGCCTTCCTGGCCCATCCGGCCGCGGCCGAGACCCTGTCGCTCAAGGTGATGGGCCAGCCGGTGTCGACCGGCCTGATCCAGAAGACCAAGGAGCAGCCCTTCTTCGAGGACTTCGCCGCCCGCACCGGCATCGACACGACGGTCGACTACAAGCCGCTGGAGATGACCGGCATCAAGGACAGCGAGCAGCTCCGGGTGCTGAAGAGCGGCCTGTTCGACATCATCTCGCTGCGCCTGTCGCAGGTCTCGCGCGACGAGCCGACCCTGCTCGGCCTCGACCTCGTCGGCCTGAATCCGACCTACGAGACCGGCCGCAAGACGGTCGAGGCCTACAAGCCCTACGTCGACGCCCGCCTGCAGGAGCGCTTCCACACCAAGCTGCTCGGGGTGTGGCCGTTCGGCCCGCAGGTGTTCTTCTGCCAGCCCGAGATCAAGCAGCTCGCCGATCTCAAGGGCAAGAAGGTGCGCGTCTACGACCAGAACCTCGCCAACTTCGTCGCCTCGCTGGGCGGGACGGCGGTGCCCATCAGCTTCCCCGACGTCCAGCAGTCGCTGGCCCGCGGCGTCGTCGACTGCGCCATCACCGGGCCGAGCTCGGCCAACTCCGCCGGCTGGCCGGAGGTGAGCGCGTTCACCCTGCCCATCGGCGTCCAGCTCGCGCTGAACGGCTACGGCATCAATCTCGACACCTGGAACAGGCTGTCGGCGGAGCAGCAGGGCAAGCTGCAGGCGGCGTTCGACGCGCTGGTCGACGACATCTGGACCTATTCCAAGCACCTCTTCGACGACGCCATGCGCTGCAACGTCGGCAAGACGCCGTGCGAGACGGTGAAGCCCTACGCGCTGACCGAGGTGCCGATCACCGACGGCGACCTCGCCGTCATCAAGGGCGCGGTCAAGGACATCTCGTTCCCGACCTGGGCCGAGGCCTGCGACAAGGTGAACCCGACCTGTTCCGCCGACTGGAAGAAGAGCGTCGGCCCCCTGGTCGGGTTCTGAGGCCCCAGGACGGACGCATCGGTGCACGGCGCCCCCACCCCCTCCCTCCCCCGCTTCGCGGGGGAGGGGGTGGGGGCAGAGGAGATCGCCCATGAAATGGCTCATGACCATCGCGAGCTGGCTGTTCGGGCTGGCGCTGCTCGGCCTGTCGCTGTTCGTCTCGGCGGAGACGGTGCTCCGCAAGACGGTGAACTTCTCCTTCGAGGGGGCGGACGAGCTGGGCGGCTACGTGCTGGCCGTCGGCTCCAGCCTCGCCTTCGTGGTCGCCCTGGCCGACCGCGCCCACATCCGCATCGACCTGCTGCACCAGCGCCTGCGCCCGGGTGCCCAGGCGCTGGTCAACTGGCTGTCGGCGGTCGCCATGGCGCTGCTCGGGCTGTTCCTCGTCTGGGTGGGGCGGCTGGTGATCCTCGACACGCTGGACTACGGCAGCACCGCCCCCACGCCCTGGGCGACGCCGCTGATCTACCCGCAGGCGGCGTGGTACGCCGCGCTGTGCCTCTTCGCCCTGCTCGCCGCCGTCCTCGCCCTGCGCGCCACGTGGCTGCTGGCGGCCGGGCGCACCGAGCGCCTCAACCGCGACTTCCATCCCAAGGGGGCGCTGGAGGAGCTGGACGAGGAACTCGAAGACCTGGAAAGGCGCTGACCCATGAGCGTGCTGGCACTGTCCGTCGGCTTCGCCGCCATGATGGGGTTGCTGCTGCTGAGCTTCCCGATCGCCGTCATCATGGTGCTGGTCGGCGTGGTCGGCGGCGTGGCCCTGTACGGCTGGCCGCTGCTGACCTCCATGGGCCCCACCCTGTGGGGCGTGCAGAACGAGAACATCCTGACCGCCATCCCGCTGTTTGTGCTGCTCGGCGAGATGCTCCTGCGCAGCGGCATCGCCGACCGCATGTACGGCGCCCTGGCGCTGTGGCTGGGCCGCCTGCCGGGGGGCCTCCTGCACACCAACATCGGCTGCTGCGCCCTGTTCGCCGCCACCTCGGGATCGTCGGTGGCGACCGCCGCCACCATCGGCACGGTGGCCCTGCCGGCGCTGACCCAGCGCGGCTACGCCCCCAGCCGCTCGCTGGGCTCGCTCGCCGCCGGCGGCACGCTGGGCATCCTGATCCCGCCCAGCGTCAACATGCTGGTCTACGGCTCCATCGCCAACGTCTCCATCGGCCAGCTCTTCATCGCCGGCATCGTCCCCGGCATCCTGCTGACCCTGCTGTTCATGGCCTACATCGCCGCCGAGAGCCTGCTGGCCCGCCGTGCTGGCGGCGGCGACCCGGTCGAGCCGCCGTGCGGGCGCCGCGCCCGGCTGGCGGCGCTCGTCCACCTCGTGCCGCCGGCGGTGATCTTCGCCATCGTCATGGGCTCGATCTATCTCGGCCTGGCGACGCCGACGGAGTCGGCGGCGATCGGCGTGGTGGTGGCCTTGGCGCTGGTGTGGAGGGAGGGGCGGCTGTCCCTGACCTTCCTCGACCACTGCTTCCGCCAGACCGCGAAGACGACGGGCATGATCCTGCTGATCGTGGCGGCCGCCTTCGTCCTCAACCTGACTCTGGCGCTCGGCGGGGTGGCCGAGGCGCTGACCAAGTGGGTGGCGGCGCAGGGGCTGTCGGCCACCGGGCTGCTGCTGGCGCTGATCCTGTTCTACCTGGTGCTGGGCATGTTCATGGACGTGCTGTCGATGCAGGTGTTGACCATTCCCATCGCCATGCCGATCGTGCTGGCGGTGGGCATCGATCCGATCTGGTTCGGCGTCTTCATCGTCCTGATGTGCGAGCTCGGCATGATCACCCCGCCGGTCGGCATGAACCTCTACGTGGTGCAGGGTGTGCGCAAGGACGGCGGCGACTTCCGCGACGTGGTGGTCGGCAGCGTGCCCTACGCCGTCCTGATGATCCTGTTCACCCTGGCGCTGATTGCGGTGCCGGAGATCGTGCTGTGGCTGCCCGCCAGCATGTCCGCCCCCTGACGAGGACCGACGATGACCGCTTCCGACGCGCTGTGGCGCCTCGACGCCCACGACCTCGCCGCCGCCTTCGCGGCCGGCCGCGCCACTCCGCTCGACGCGCTCGCCGTCTACCGCGACCGCATCGCCCGGCTGGACCCCGCGATCAACGCCTACGTCGCGGCCAACCCGGCGGCCGAGGCGGAGGCCCGCGAGAGCACCCGGCGCTGGCGCGCCGGGCTCGCCCGTTCACCGCTCGACGGCGTCCCGGTCGCCGTGAAGGACAATCTGGTGGCGGCCGGCATGCCGGCGGCCTGGGGCAGCCGCGCCTACGCCGGCGACGTCGCCGAGCGCGACGAGCTGCCGGTGGAGCGGCTGCGCGCCGCCGGCGCCGTGGTCCTCGGCAAGACCAACGTGCCCGAGTTCACGGTCGAGGGCTACACCGCCAACGCCCTGTTCGGCGTCACCCGCAACCCCTGGGACCCGGCGCTGACCCCCGGTGGGTCGAGCGGCGGCTCGGTCGCCGCGGTGGCGGCCGGCCTGGCGCCGCTGGCGCTGGGCACCGACGGCGGCGGGTCGATCCGCCGGCCGGCCGCCTACACCGGGCTGGTCGGGCTGAAGCCGTCGCTCGGCCGGGTGCCGCGCGGCGGCGGGCTGCCGCAGATCCTGCTCGACTTCGAGGTGGTGGGGCCGCTGACCCGCACGGTGCGCGACGCCGCCGCGGTGCTGGCGGTGCTGGCCGGCACCGACCGCCGCGATCCCCGCTCCCGCGGCATCGCCGCCGCCGGCGCGCCGCCCGGTCCCATGCGCATCCTGTACGCCGAACGGCTTGGCGACGCCCCGCTCGACCCCGTCGTCGCCGCGGCGGCCCGTCGCGCCGCCGATGCCCTGGCCGGCCTCGGGAACCGGGTCGAGCGGGGCCCGCTCCCCCTCGACCTCGACGCCGTCACGGCCTTCTGGCCGGCGGTCGCCCAGGTCGGCCTCGCCCGTCTGCGCGCGATCGAGCCGCGGCTGGAGCGGGCGGAGCCGCGCTACCTCGCCCTCGCCGAGGCGGGCGCCCGGATGACCGCGCCCGACTTCCTCGCCGGCCTGCAGGCCGTGGAGGAGCTGCGCGCCGCCGCCTCGCGGCTGTTCGCCGACTGGGACGTGGTGGTGACGCCGGCCTGCGCCGCCATGCCCTGGCCGGCCGAGGAGGCGTACCCGCCGGTGATCGACGGCGCGGCCGTGGGGCCGCGCGGCCACGCCGTCTACACCGGCTGGGTCAACGCCGCCGGGCACCCCGCCCTGACCGTCCCGGCGCCGGTCGAGGAGGGGGCGCTGCCGGTCGGCGTCCAGCTCATCGGCGACCTCGGCGCGGAGGAGCGCCTGCTGGGCCTCGCCGCCGCGTACGAGGAGGCTCACCCCTGGTCGGCCCGCCGCCCCACCGATCGATAGGGGGAGCGGCGCGGCGCACGGGTGCCATGCGCCTTCATCGGCCGTTCCGCCAAGGAAGCGTCTTGGCGCCGCGTCGACCGGCGTGCGACGGTGTGCGCCGCCATGACCAGCACGCCTCATGACGCCGCCGCGCCGGCCGCCGCACCGGCCGCCGACGCTTCCTCCCGCTTCCGCTCCGCCTTCCGCCACCGCAACTTCACCCTGTTCTGGGCTGCCCGCATTGCCGCGGCGCTGGCCCTGCAGATGCAGGTGGTGGCGGTGGGCTGGCAGATCTACGCCATGACCGGCGATGCGCTCCACCTCGGGCTGGTCGGCCTGTTCCAGTTCCTGCCCACGCTGGCGCTGGCCCTCGTCGCCGGCCATGTGGTCGACAGCAACGACCGCCGCCAGGTGCTGCGGGCCTGCCTGCTGGTGGAGCTGGCGGCCGTCGGCGCCCTGTGCGCGGCGACGGCAACCGGGATGCTCACGCCGCACGTCATCTTCGCCGTGGTCTTCGTGCTGGGCGCGGCCAAGGCGTTCGAGGGGCCGGCCTATCAGGCCCTCCTGTCGGCGACGGTGCCGCCCGACGAGCTGCCCAACGCCGTCGCCTGGTACTCCTCCGCCCACCAGACGGCGACGGTGGTCGGCCCGGCGCTGGGCGGCCTGCTCTACGTCGCCGGGCCGGCGGTGGTCTATGGCGTGAGCGCCACCCTGCTCGCCCTGGCGGCGCTGTTCGTCCACCGCCTGCGGCCGCGCCGGGTCGAGCTGCCGTCGCGCGCCATGAGCTGGTCCACCCTGCTGGCCGGCATCGGCTTCATCCGCAGCCGGCCGGCCATCCTCGGCGCCATCTCGCTCGACCTGTTCGCGGTGCTGCTCGGCGGCGCCACGGCGCTGCTGCCGGTGTTCGCCCGCGACATCCTGCACGTCGGCCCCTGGGGCCTCGGGCTGCTGCGCAGCGCCCCGGCCATCGGCGCCCTGATGACCGCCTTCGCGCTCGCCCGCTGGGGCATCGAGCGCGACGCCGGCCGCTGGATGCTGGGCGCCGTCGCCGCCTTCGGGGTGGCGACCGTCGTCTTCGGCCTGTCGGAGCACGCCGGCCTGTCCTTCGCCGCCCTGGTCGCCCTCGGGGCGTCCGACCAGGTCAGCGTCTTCGTGCGCCAGACCCTGATCCAGCTCTCCACCCCCGACCAGATGCGCGGCCGGGTCGGCGCCGTCTCCCAGCTCTTCATCGGCGCCTCCAACCAGCTCGGCGAGTTCGAATCCGGGACGGCGGCGGTGCTGATCGGCACGGTGCCGGCGGTGGTGGCCGGCGGCGTCGGCGCCATCCTCATGGCGGCGGTGTGGGCGTGGCGCTTCCCGGCGCTGCGCCGCATCGACCGGCTCAGCGCGGTGCGGTAGCCGCCCCTTTCCTTTGCCGCTCGCCATGCCCAGTTTGAGCCGGGGGCGCGGGGGCGTTCCGCTGAACGATAGGCGGTGCATGCAGGACAGCGACATCAAGGGGATCCTCGGCTGGCTGATCCAGCAGGGCCTTGCCGGGGCATCGGAGACGGAACTGATCGACGGGCTGTGCGCGCGCTGCTGCGCCGCCGGGCTGCCGCTCTCCCGGGTGGTGGTGCTGATCGACACGCTGCACCCGGTGCACGAGGGGCGGGCCTTCCGCTGGCGCGACGGCGGCGAGGAGCAGCCGGTGGTCGCCTACGGCCCGAGCCAGGAGGGGGAGGCCGCCGACGCCTGGCGGCAGAGCACCTTCTACCACCTGACCGCCACCGGTGCCGACGAGTACCGCTGCCGGCTGCTCCCCGGCGGCCCGCTTCGCTTTCCCGTGCTGAACCTGCATCGGGACGAGGGGCACACCGACTACGTTGCGATGGCCCACCGCCTGACCGGCCGGACCTTCGGCGAGATGGACTGCGTCTACGCGTCCTGGACCACCCGCCACCCCGAGGGCTTCTCCGACGCCGATCTGGCGGCGTTGCGCCGGCTCGGGCCGCTGCTGGCGCTGACCATCAAGACGGCGTCGCTCGCCCGCATCGCCGAGACGCTGGTGGAGGTCTATCTCGGGCGCGACGCCGGCCAGGCGGTGCTCGCCGGCCGGATCTCGCGGGGTGCCAGCGAGCGCATCGGCGCCGTGCTGTGGTTCTCCGACCTGCGCGGCTTCACCACCATCGCCGACACCGCTCCGCCCGAGGAGGTCATCCCGCTGCTGAACGACTACGCCGACGCCGTGGTGTCGTCGGTGCAGGAGGCCGGCGGCGACGTCCTGAAGCTGATCGGCGACGGGGTGCTCGCCATCTTCAAGGCGGCGGAGCCGGCGGCCGCCTGCCGTTGCGCGCTCACCGCCGAGCGCGCGCTGCGCCGCCGCCTGGAGGAGCTCAACGCCCGCCGCGCCGCGGAGGGGCGGCCGGTCACCACCGTCTATCTCGGTCTGCACATCGGCGAGGTGTTCTACGGCAACATCGGCAGCGCCGAGCGGCTGGACTTCACCGTCGTCGGCCCGGCGGTGAACGAGGTCAGCCGCATCTCCGCCATGTGCCGGTCGGTCGACCGCACCATGCTCGTCTCAGCCGAATTCGCCGGCGCAACTCCGGAGCCGGAGCGCCGCGACCTCGTGTCGGTGGGGCGCTTCGCGCTGCGCGGCGTGGGCCGGGCGGAGGAGCTGTTCACCCTCGACCCCGCCGTCGCCTGACGGCGGGCGCAGGCAGCCGAGCCCGGCCAGGGTGGCGCGCACCGCCTCGTCGAGCGGCGTGCGCGGCTCCGTCCCCAGGGTGGCGCGGAGGCGGGCGTTGTCGAGGCGGACCGGCCGTTCCCAGAGATAGCGCAGCTCCTTCAGCTCGCGGAACAGCGGAACGACGGGAGACGCCAGGCCGATCGCCCACCAGGGGAAGCGGCGGACCGGCAGGTCCGGGTCGCCGACGGCGCGGCGGATGGCGGCGACCATGGCGGTCCCGTCGGCGTCCCAATGGCCCTCCATGTGGAACGTCGAGAACTCCCGCAGGGCGTCGCCCCGCTCGGCCAGCCGCACCATCGTCTCCGCCACGTCCGGCAGATAGGCCCACTGGTGGCCGACGCCGCGCCGGCCGGGGCAGGAGACGGCGGTCACCGGCCGGCCGGGCTTGACCAGGGCCTGGGAGAACCAGCTGTTCCCCGGCTTCGGCCCGAAGAAGTCGCCGGCCCGCACGATCAGCGCCTTGGCGCCGCGCCCGGCGGCGGCGCGCAGGCGGCGCTCCATCTCCGCCCGGATGCGGCCCTTGCGGGTCACCGGGGTCTGCGGGGCGTCCTCGTCCAGGTCGGGAAAGGCGTCGGGGCCGTAGTTGTAGACGGTGCCGGGCAGCAGGATGCGCGCGCCGTTGGCCCGCGCCGCGGCGATGCTGTTGTCCAGCATCGGCAGCACCAGCTCCTCCCAGCGCCGGTAGCCCGGCGGGTTGACCGCGTGGACGATCAGCTCGGCGCCCTCCGCGGCGGCGGCGACGTCGCGCGCCGACAGGGCGTCGCCGCGCCGCCACGCGAACCGGCCGTCCGCCGGGGCCGCGGCACCGCGATGCAGCGCCCGCACGGCCCAGCCGCGGGCGTCCAGCCGCCGCGCCACCTCGCCGCCGATCCCCCCGGTGGCGCCCAGCACCAGCGCCGTCCGTCGCGTCCTCATGGCTCACTCTCCCCTCGATCCGTGGGTGACGGCCAGAGAATGGCGTGATCCGTGATGAACGGAATTGTCGAACGGTGTGGGGTCGCTATACATGAATTTATGAACCGGACCGATCCGAGCTGGGACCTCCACCGCAGCTTCCTGGCGGTGATCCGCGAAGGGTCGCTGTCGGGGGCGGCCCGCGCCCTCGGGCTGACGCAACCGACCCTGGCGCGCCACGTCGCGGCGCTGGAGGCGGCGGTCGGCGTCACGCTCTTCGTCCGCTCGCAGCGTGGCCTGGAGCCGACCGAGGCGGCGCGCGACCTGCTGCCCTTCGCCGAGACCATGGAGGCGACGGCGGCATCGCTGATGCGGGCGGCGTCCGGCCGGGGCGGGGCGGTGCGCGGCACGGTGCGGGTGACGGCCAGCGAGGTGGTGGGGGCGCGGGTGCTGCCGCCGATCCTGGCGGCGCTGCACGAGCGCCATCCCGGTCTCGCCGTCGAGCTGGTGCTGTCGAACGCCGTGGAGAACCTGCTGCAGCGCGACGCCGACATCGCCGTGCGCATGGTGGAGCCGGTGCAGCAGTCCCTGGTGGTGCGCCGGGTCGGCACCATTGCCCTCGGCCTGCACGCCCACCGCCGCTACCTGGAGCGGCGCGGCGTCCCGGACCGCCTGGAGGACCTCGCCGGGCACAGCGTGATCGGCTTCGACCGCGAGACGGCGACGATCCGCGCCATGCTGCGCCATGCCCGCGGCCTGGAGCGGCAGCGCTTCGCCCTGCGCACCGACAGCGACCTGGCGCAGTTCGCCGCCATCGAGGCCGGGTTCGGCATCGGCGTCTGCCAGGTGCCGCTGGCGCGGCGCCACGGCGACCTCGTGCGGGTGCTGGCGCACGCCTTCGAGATCGGCCTGGACACCTGGATCGTCATGCACGAGGACCTGCGCACCACGCCGCGCTGCCGCGCCACGTTCGACGCGCTCGCCGCGGGTCTCGGCGCCTGGATCGGCGGCGAGGCCGCGGCCGGCGTCACGCCGTCCCGCTGAGGGCGCGACGGTGCCGCGCCGCCTCGGCCGTGGCGGGCGTCAGCGTTCGCGGCGCAGCCGCATGCCGCCGTGGTGGTGGAGGGCGTCGACGACGTCGCCGTCGGCGGTCACCCACGTGCCGGCGTAGGGGTGCGGGCCCAAGCTCGTCTCCTTCACGTTGGCATCGTCGTCGTCCGCCCTCACGGCGCGACGTCCGTGGCGCGGCCGACGCTCTCCCAGCGGCCGAGGTCGTCGTCGAGCCGGTCGAGCCGGACGCGCGCCCGCGCCAGGGCGTCGCTGCCCAGCAGCAGGTCGAAGGGCGGCTCGTCGGCCTGCACGGCCTGGACGATGGCCTGGGCCGCCTTCGCCGGATCGCCCGGCTGCCGGCCCGCCCGCTCCATCAGCCCGCCGACCACCCGCGCGCTTTCGGCGTAGGCGTCGATGCGGGTCGCGGTGTGGCGCAACGAGTGCTCGGACAGGAAGTCGGTGCGGAAGGCGCCGGGCGACACCACGGTGACCCAGATGCCGAGCGGTGCCGCCTCCTGCGCCAGGCTCTGCGACAGCGCCCACAGCGCGCCCTTGGTGGCGGCGTACACGCCCGAGCCCGGCGCCGGGGCGATGGCGGCGATCGACGAGACGTTGACGATGTGGCCGCTGCGCCGCGCGCGCATGTGCGGCAGCACGGCGCGCATCAGGTTGAGCGGGCCGAACACGTTGACGGCGAACAGCCGCTCGACCTCCGTCGCGGTCGCCGCCTCGACCGGGCCGAGCAGCCCGTAGCCGGCGTTGTTGACCAGCACGTCGATGCGCCCGTGCACCGCCTGCGCCTGCGCCGCCGCCCGCTCGACCTGCGCCGGGTCGGCGACGTCGAGGGGCAGCACGGTGAGGCGTTCGGGGGCGAGCTGCGGCGGGGCGGCGCCGTCGCGGGTGGTGCCGACGACCGCGTCGCCCCGGGCGAGCACCGCCTGCGCCAGCGCCAGGCCGAGGCCGCGGGAGATGCCGGTGATGAGCCAGACCTTGTCGGTCATGGTCCGTCCTCCTGGGATGGTTGTGCCCCTGAGGATGGCTCGTTCACGCCGGCTGATTAATCGGGCCCGCCGTTGGAAGGCTTGTTAGTCCGGCCTGCATAATCGGCCGTCGCGGTGCGCAGGGCGTCGATGAAGGCGCGCAGGGCGGGCGCCATCTGGCGCTGGCGGGGATAGCAGAGAAAGTAGCCGGGGTAGGGGTGCGACCACGCCTCCAGCATCGGCACCAGGCGGCCTTGCGCGATCAGCTCGCGGGTCTCCCAGTCCGTCAGGAAGGCGATGCCGATTCCGTCCACGGTGGCGCGCACCATGGTCGCCCGGTCGGTGAGGATCAGCGGTCCGTCGACCGCGACCTCGAACCAGGCGCCGTCGGCGAAGAACTCCCAGTTGTAGGGGGTCGGGCGGCCCGCCCAGCGCCAGCGGATGCAGCGGTGGGCGGGCAGGTCGCGCGGCGTCGCCGGCGTGCCGTGGCGGGCGACGTAGGCGGGCGCCGCGACGGCGATCTGGCGGTGCTCGCCGGTCAGCTTCACGGCGATCATGTCGCGCTCGATCACCTCGCCCGGCCGGATGGCGGCGTCGAAGCCGCCGGCCACCACGTCGACCACCGCGTCGTCGACGGTGACGTCGAGGACGACGTCGGGGTTGGCGGCGAGGAAGGGGGCGATCATCGGCTCCAGCAGGCCGTGCGCCGCCTGCCGGCTGCAGTGCAGGCGAACGGTGCCCGACGGGCGGTCGCGGAAGCGGCCGACCTGGCCGACGGCGGCGGCGATCTCCTCCATCGCCGGGCGCAGGCGCGCCAGCAGCGCCTCGCCCGCCGCCGTCGGGGCGACGCTGCGGGTGGTGCGGTTGAGCAGGCGCACCCCGAGACGCTCCTCCAGGGTGCGGATGGTCTGGCTCAGCGCCGACGGCGAGATGCCGAGGAGCTCGGCCGCCCGGCTGAAGCTCGCCTGCTCGGCGACCGCGACGAAGGCGCGCAACTGCGCGAACTCGCTGCCCTGGATGTTCGGCTCCATGATGCCCCACCATCGGCGAAAGTGCCGGCGCCGGCAATGGCGGAGGCTACGCCTCGGGCGGCTGGGTGATGGCGGTGCGGAACAGGCGGATGTTGTCCATCGCCACGTGGCTGTGCTCGCGCATCAGCGCCTCGGCGCGGCTGCCCTGACGGTTGCACAGGGCCTGGAAGACCGCTTCGTGCTGCTTCTGGGCGAGGAACAGCACGTCGAACTGGCGGCGCGTCACCGCGACGTCCGAGCGGTCGTCGAGGAAGGCCTTGGCCGAGGCGAAGGGGACCTGGTCGTTGATCCGCAGCGCGTGGATGAGCGCCCGGTTGCCCGACCCCTCGACGATCAGGTCGTGGAAGCGGCCGTTCGTCTCGCTCCACGCCACGTCGTCCTCGTCGCCGAGCCGGCCCTTGGCGATCAGGCGCGCGCCCTCCGCGACGCAGGCCCGCAGCTCCGCCTGCAGGTCCGGCGTCGGCCCGGCCTCGGCGATCTCGCGCGCCGCCATGCCCTCCAGCAGGCCGCGCACGCGGATGGCGTCGTCGATGTCCTTCAGGGTGAACGCGCGCACCACGAAGCCGCGGCGGTTGTCGGTGGGCACGACCAGCCCCTCGCGCGAGAGGATGCCGAGCGCGTAGCGCACCGGCGTGCGCGACACGCCGAGCTGGGTGGCGATCGGGATCTCCGTCACCCGCTCGCCCGCCTGCAGCGCGCCGCTCAGGATCATCTCGCGCAGCTTGAGGACGATCTGGGTGTGCCGCGACATCGCGAATGCGCCGGGTTGCTGAGGCCAGGCGGCATCCTAGACGGGAGGGAGCGGGCGGTACAGGACGCAGGCGTCGCGGAACGGGCTGTCCGGCAGCAGCAGCAGGTCGGGCCGCGCCCCCGGCACCACGTCGTTGGCCGGCGCTCCCCAGGTGCGGCGCGGCAGCGACGTTGCGGCGCGCAGCACCGCTTCCATCGGCACCCCGGCCTCGCGCAGGGCCATCATCTCGTCCACCAGGGCGCGGCCGTGCGGCACGCCGTGGCTGCCGGCGTCGGAGCCGCAGATCACCGCCACGCCCATCTGGTGGGCGAGCGCGACGTGCTCGCGGTGGCTCTCGACGATGGCGCGGATGGTCGCCACCACCTCGGACGGCCAGCCCGCATGCTGCGGGTGCGCCGCCTGGAAGGCGACGGGGGAGAAGGTGGGGACCCAGGCGATGCCCTCGCCGGCCATGCGCTCCAGCACGGCGTGGGACATGAAGAAGCCGTGCTCGATGGAGCCGATGCCGGCGGCCACCGCGACCTCCAGCCCGGCGGCACCGCTGCAGTGGGCCAGCGTCGGCCGGCCGTGGGCGCGGGCGCGTTCGACGATGAGGCGCAGCGCGTCGGCGTCGAACTGGGGCGCGCCGGGGACCGTTCCCTTGGCGAAGTCGATGATGCCGGTCAGCAGCACCTTGACGTCGTCGCTGCGCTCCGCCAGCTCGTCCACCGCGGCGCGGATGGCGTCGTCGTCGGCCACCTCGCGGCCCATGAAGCCGCCGTAGCGGCCGGGCCGGCGCAGCGCCACGCCGGCCGAGCGCACGCGGATGCCGGGCCGCCCGTTCGCCTCGTCGCGAACCTGGTGGTTGACGCCCCAGCGGTCGCCGACGTCGCGCACCAGCCCGACGCCGGAGGCCCGCGCCTGGGCGAGGCTGCGCCGCGCCGTCTCCACCATGGCGTCGCGGTCGGCCTTCATGGCGGCGGCGCGGGCCGCGGTGTCGAGCAGGCCGCCGTCGAGGAACAGGTGGGCGTGCGCCTCCACCAGGGTCGGCATGGCGAAGGCGGCGTCCCGCGGCGTGTCCGGCGCCACCGGCTCGACGGCGCGCAGGGCGCCGTCGGCGAAGCGGAGCGCGTAGGGACCGCCGTCGTGCTGGCGCTCCCCGTCGAAATAGCTGCCGACGACCAGGGTCTCCATGGCGTCAGGCCTTGTAGAGCTTGCGCACGGCGCGCAACGCGTTGCTGCCGCTCTGTTCCAGGAAATTGCGGTAGGCGGTCAGCACGTAGCTGTCGTCGGGCAGCGGGTGGTAGGCGCGCCACGGCGTCCCCAGCACCGTGTCGAAGCCGTGCGGAACCGCCAGCGTCAGGAAGGCGCAC
Source organism: Azospirillum sp. ST 5-10 (assembly GCF_051225715.1). Taxonomy (NCBI): domain Bacteria; kingdom Pseudomonadati; phylum Pseudomonadota; class Alphaproteobacteria; order Rhodospirillales; family Azospirillaceae; genus Azospirillum; species Azospirillum sp. ST 5-10. The sequence goes on along the minus strand of NZ_JBPJSP010000022.1, from coordinate 23,112 downwards.
TCCAGCCCGTGCTTGAGGTCGGAGCCGTCGGCCGCTTTCGCTGGCAGTTGCTGGCCGATGTTGGAGAGGCCGCCCATCATGTGGATGCCCTTGAGGTCGGCATCCTCGCCGATGAGGCGCACCGCGTCCAGGGTGGCGCGGTTGAGGCCGGCGGTGTCGGCGATGATGGCGCTGACCGACAGGTCGACGAAGACGTCGTCCATCGCCATGCCGTGCTCGGCGGCCAGCCGGAGCGCGCAGCGCCGGGCCGTGGAGGCGATCTCGTCGGCCGTCTTGTTGCTCTTGGCGACGCCGTCCTCGACCCGTTCCGAGGCCATGAGGATGACCTTGAAGGGGCCGAGCGGCCGGTAGAGGTCCATCAGGTCCCAGCGGTGCTCGGTGATCGAGTTGACGATGGGCGGCGCCCCGCCGGCCTTCTCCCGATCGTAGGTCTTCAGGCAGATCTCCTGCACCGCGGCGCTGGGGAAGTCGAAGGAGAGCGGCACCGTGACCACCGCCTGGATGGCGCGGATCACCTCGGCCATGAAGTGCGGATCGGTCAGCGCGCGGGCGCCGATGTTGACGTTGAGGTAGCGGGCTCCGGCCTCGGCCTGGCGGACGGCCAGCGCCTGGATGCCGGCGATGTCCTCGGTGTCGAACAGCGCCTTGGTGCTCTTGAAGCCGGGGTTGATGCGCTCGCCGATGACGGCGATGGCGAAGCCGTGGGCCTGGGTCATGACGGGGTCCTAAAGCCGATGTTGGTCAGGAATCGCTTCTGGAAGTCGGCGCGGGTGCTCAGCTCGACGTAGCGGCAGCGCGCCGCGAGGTCGCGGGCGCGGTCGCGCGCCAGGGTCGAGGCCAGCATGCGGCGGATGCCGAGCCCGGCGGCGTTGCCGACCTGGGCGAACCGGTCGGCGGGCAGGTCGGGGAACAGGCCGATGGCGATGCCGCTGGCGACGTCGATGTAGGCGCCGAAGGCGCCGGCGATGACGAACCGCTCGATGGCGTCGGCCTCCAGCCCCGCCTGGTGCAGCAGCAGGTCGACGCCGGTGCGGATCGCCGCCTTGGCGAGCTGCACGGCGCGGACGTCGTCCTGTGTGAAGAGGACGCCGGGGGCCAGCTCGGCGGCGCGCTTTCCGCCATGCTCGCGCACCAGCGCGTGGCCGGCGGCCAGCCGCCCGCGCGCGTCCACCGCCGCGACCCGGCGCAGCCCGGCCAGCGCGTCGAGCACGCCGGAGCCGCACAGCCCCACCGGCTCCTTGCCGCCGATGGTCGCCACCGTAAGGCGTCCGTCCTCGACCCGCACCCGTTCGATGGCGCCCTCGGCCGCGCGCATGCCGCAGGCGATGTGCCCGCCCTCCAGCGCCGGTCCGGAGGGGCAGGAGGCCGACAGGATCGTGCCGGCGTGGATCAGCGAGATCTCGGTGTTGGTGCCGATGTCCATGACCAGCGCGGTGCCGGCGCCGGACCACCGGTCCTCGGTCGCCAGCAGGGCGGTGACGTGGTCGCCGCCGACGAAGCCGCCGACGTTGGGGGCCATGTGCACCCAGGCTCCCGGCGCGGTGCGCAGGCCGAGGTCGCGGGCGCGCACGTCCATGGCGTCGCGCACCGCCGCCACGAAGGGCGCGCGGCCCAACTGGCGCACCGGCAGCCCCAGCAGCAGGTGGTGCATGGCGGTGTTGGCGCACACGGCGACGTCGGCGAGGTCGTCGGGCGTGGCCCCGGCGGCCAGGCACAGGTCGTGGGACAGCGCATCGATGGCGGCCACCGCGGCGCGGCGCAGCTCCTCGGCCTCGGCCTCGCCGCGCACCGCGTGGTTGATGCGGCTGACGAGGTCGGCGCCCCAGGCGGTCTGCGGGTTCTCGATGCCGAGGCCGGCGACGCGCGCGCCGCTTTCCAGGTCGACCAGGAAGCCGGCGACGTTGGTGGTGCCGAGATCGACCGCCAGGCCCAGGGTGCGACTTCCCGCCGGCGCCACGCCGATCACCTCGCGGCCGCGGATGCGGGCGCGCACCGACCAGCCGCCGTCGCGCAGCACCGCCGGCAGGCGGCGCGCCGCGGCGAGGTCGACGGAGTCGACGGGGAGGGGAAGCGCGCGGGCGATGCGGTCGACGTCGCCGGCGGTGTCGGCGAGCGTGGCTTCCCGCACCGTCACGTCGCACACCCGGACGGCGGGGGCGAGCGGCAGGGTCTCGGCGGCGCGGGCGTCGGCCTCCGCGCGCACCACGGGGGCGAGCGAGCGCGCCGCCACCTCGACCACGCAGTCGCCGCGGGGCACCGCCTGGCAGGCGCGCCGCCATTTGCGGCTGCGCGTCTCGTGCACGCCGTCCTCGACGACGCGCACGGCGCAGGTGCCGCAGGTGCCGCGGCCGCCGCAGGCGCCGACGATGCGCACCCCGGCGCGCCGGGCGGTCTGGAACACCGTCTCCCCGGCCAGGGCCGGCACGGTGCGGTGGAGCTGGGGAAAGCGCAGGACGCGGTCGGTCATCGGAGGGGGTCCGGATCGGCGGGGACTTGGCTGCTGCGGACCCCCACCCAAACCCTCCCCCACTTCGCGGGGGAGGGCTCAACTCCTCCCCCCGCGCAGTGGGGGGAGGTCGGGAGGGGGGGGCGGTGCGGACACGTCTCACGCATCCACCCGCTCCTTGGCCATGGCGCACCGCGGCGCCGTCGGGCAGTCGTCGCAGCGCGACCAGCGGGCGGGCGGCAGGTCGATCCCGGCGCCCAGCACCATCGACGCCGACTTGTGCGGGGTCAGCGCCAGCCCGGACGTCACGGCGACGCCGATGCCCTCGGCCCCGGCCAGCCGCAGCACCGCCGGCTGGGCGTCGAGGCCGAGGCCGGGGTCGCCGGGGCGCAGCTCGCCGGCCATGCTCAGGCCCCGGCGGCGGGCGTCGGCCAGCATGCGGTCCTGGAGGCGGCGCGCCGTCTCCCGCAGCAGCGCGTTGCCGATCGCGTCGAGCGCCAGCGCCAGCGACATCCTGCGCTCGGCGAACAGGGCGGCGACGCGCCGCTCCAGCCGCGGGCCGATGGTGCACGCCGCGCAGGCGAGGTGGGTCAGCGTGCCGGACTCCGGAACCAGCCGGCCGGCGGCCAGCGCCGCGCCGCCGGCCCGCAGCACCGCGCCCGGCGGGCCGTCGAGCGCCACGAAGCGCCAGGCGGAGCGCGGCTCGGCCAGCCCCTCCCGCTGCGCCAGCTCCGCCGCCTCGCGGCGGAAGCGGTCCTGCACCCCGGTCGCCACCCCGGTCGCCACCCCCGTCGCCACCCCCGTCGCCATCGCCGTCAGCCGCCGTACGTGCGCGCGGCGTCGAACATGGCGCGCACGTTGGCCACCGGCGTCTCGTCGGGGATGCCGAAGGCGCAGTCGAGGATCAGCCGGCCGCCCTTGTGGAAGACGTTCTCGGCGAGGTGACGCACCGCGGCGTCGACCTCGTCCGGCGTGCCGGTGGTCATCAGCGACGGCGACAGGTTGCCGCGCAGGGCCACCACGTCGCCCAGCACCTCGAAGGCGCGCACCATGTCGGTGCGCTCGAACCAGTAGACGCACGTGCCCGGCGGCACGTCGCGGATGATCTCCAGGCGCTTGGTGCAGTCGGATTCCCACATCGGCATGGGGATCAGGCCGGCGTCGATCAGGCCGACCAGCATCTCCCGGAAGCTCGGCCACCAGAAGGTCTCGAACTGCTTGCCCGACATGAAGGCGTCGGGGGCCCAGTGCACGGGGATGAAGACGAAGGGATTGCCCGACGCCCGGCAGCCGGCGATGGCATGGCGCAGCAGGAAGACGCGGGCCTTGTCGAGCAGGGCCAGCAGCTTGTCCTTGTTGCGGAACAGGTCCTTCATCATGCCGGTGGCGCCGCGGAAATAGTCGGCGACGAAGTCGTAGGGCGACACCGAGGTGGTGGTGTAGCTCACGGGGTAGCCCAGCGCCGCCATCCGTGCCGTGAAGTCGGCGTGGTGGGCGGCGAAGCGGTCGACCTCCTCGGCCGCCTTGATCACCTTCTCCAGCGCGGCGCGCACGGAGGGCTTGGCGAAGGCGCGGATGCCGCCGATCAGGCGGAAATAGTGCAGGCCGGGGAAGCTCGGCAGGTCCTCGAACCCCTCGAAGGCGCCGGCGACGCGGGGCAGGTACTTGGAGAGGTAGAAGCCGGTGGGGTCGAACAGGAACTCGTCGTACTCCTCCGGCTTCATGTATTCGCGGTCGATGTACTGGTAGGGCTGGTCGTCGGCGACGCCGTGGCCGGGCCACTGCAACTGCTTGAAGCCGATCGCCTCCAGGGCGTTGCCCGAGGCGACGCCGAGCACCATCGGGCTGTGCACGTCCGGCTCGAACTCCCGGAGCGCCCGCTCGGCGACGGCCTTGGTGCCCTCGTAGTCGTACATCAGCTCCTTGCAGGTGATGCCGGCGTACTTGGCGAGCCAGAAGGTCGGCTGCATGCCGATGGGCATGCGGTCGGGCTGTTTCAGCGCCACGCAGTCCATGACGCGCTGCCAGCGCGCGTCGTAGGCGGCCTTGGCCTCCGGCGTCTGCTCGTAGGCGCTCATGCCGCCACCCCCACCCAGCGCTTGCACAAGGAGACCGCGTCGACCGCGTTGGTGCCGAAAGCGTCGGCGCCGGTGTAGCCGCGCACGGTCTCGTCGATCTGGCCGCCGCCGATCATGATCTTGATCCGCTCGCGCAGGCCCGCCCCCTCGATGGCGGCGATCGTCTCCTTCATGCTGTCGAAGGCCAGGGTCAGGAAGCCGGAGAGGCCGACCACGTCGGGCTTGTAGGCGTCGATCTCCTCCAGGAAGGTCTTGACCGGCACGTCGACGCCGATGTCCTTCACCTCGAAGCCGTTGATGTCGAGCATGAAGCTGACGATGTTCTTGCCGATGTCGTGCAGGTCGCCGTGCACCGTGCCGATCAGCACGCGGCCCAGCTTCTTCGGCTCCTCGCCCGGCGCGTGCGTGATCAGCGGCTTGGCGATGGCGCCGATGGTCTCCAGCATCTCGCCGGCCAGCACCAGTTCGGGCAGGAAGTATTCCCCCTCCTCGAAGCGGCGGCCGACGATGTCCATGCCGGCGCGGCACAGCTCGAGCACCCGCAGCGGGTCCGCCCCCTCCTCCAGCAGCATGCGCTTGGCAAGGGCGACGGCGTCGTCCTCGTTCATGTCGGCCAGCCACTCCACGAGCCGGCGTTCGTCTTCGGTCATCCCATCCATCGGCGTCTTCCCCGTCTGTGGCCGCACGCTCACGCGGCCGCCGTTGCGTTTCTCAGGCCCGATTCGACGATGGCGTCGGCCAGCACGCCCTCGTTGCGGTGCCCCATCAGGTGCACTCCCGAGACCCCCTCCATCTCCGCCAGCGCCCGCATGGTCTCGACCAGGATGCGCCGGCCCTCGGCCTTCTGGTCGGCGGAGCGTGCGATGCGGTCGGTGACCGCGGCCGGGACGTGCACGCCCGGCACGTTGGCCGCCATCCAGCGCAGCGCCTTGGCGCTGCCCAGCGTGCCGACCCCGACGATCAGCGCGCAGCGCCGGTGCAGCCCGCGCCCCCGCACCTCCCGCAGGAAGGCGGCGAACCGGGGCAGGTCGAAGCAGAACTGGGTCTGGATGAACTGGGCCCCGGCCTCGACCTTGCGCTCCAGGTTGTCGACGCGGTCGATGAAGGGCGGCACGAAGGGGTTGGCGGTGGCGCCGATGAAGAGGTCCGGCGGCACCTCGATCGCCCGGCCCGAGGCGAAGGCGGCGCGGTCGCGCATGTCGCGGGCGATGCGCAGCAGCGACACCGCGTCCAGGTCGAACACCGGCTTGGCCTCGGGGTGGTCGCCGCGGCTGACGTGGTCACCGGTGAGACACAGGATGTTGCGCACGCCCAGCGCGGCGGCGCCCAGGATGTCGCCCTGCACGGCGATCCGGTTGCGGTCGCGGCAGGCGATCTGCGCCACCGCCGGCAGCCCGTCGCCGGCCAGCACGGCGGCGGCGGCGACGCTCGACATGTGGCAGTTGCCGCCGGCGCCGTCGGTGACGTTGACGGCGTCCACCAGGCCGTGGAAGCGCCGCGCCCGCTCGACCAGGGCGGCGGGGTCGGCGCTGTCGGGCGGCGCCACCTCCACCGTCACCAGGAAGCGGCCGGAGCGCCAGGCCTGCTCGAACCCGTGCAGCGGGCGCTCGCGCGGCGGCGGTGCCGCGGGCACGGGCGCCACCGGGTCGCGCCCCTCCATCAAGGGGACCCAGGTGGAGCGGCCGCCGCGGCGGTGGTCGATGGCGGGCAGGGGCGCGGCGGCGGCGGGAATGCGCTTGCGGCCCTCGGTCGCCTCCACCCACACGCAGCGCATGGCGGGGTCCACCTCGCAGGCGCCGTCGGGACGCACGCCGCCGCACGGACCGTTGCGCATGGCCTTGGCGCAGTTGGTGGGACAGGCCATGCCGGTGGCGGACAGCACGCACTGGCCGCACATCCGGCAGTCGAACAGGAGGCGTTTGGATGCGCGCTCGGCCGGCAGGAGCAGCCGCTCGGCGCGCGCCGCCCCCAGCCGGCGCACCGCGCCGCCCAGCCGCGGCGCCAGCCGGGCGCAGGCGTCGTAGACGCGCTTGAGGCCGCGGGCGTGCCGCACGCTCCAGTGCCTGACCGCTTCCATCGGCTGCCGGTCCTATCCAATGCGTACAATCGGGGGCGAAAATCCGCCGAATTCCGCTTTCGAGGGCGATGATCCGGCGTTCGACCGTCCTTGATGTATACAATGAGAGAGGCTGGCGAAATGATCTGGATCAATGACAGTCGGCCGCAAAAGCGGTCACTCAGGCCCGCCTCCGCGGAACGGGCGCTGGCATGGGACGGGGGAGGGCGCAAATTCCGTGCGCCTTGCTGACAGTCAGCGCTCTTCCATTCCGGCCCGGCTCATTGTATCCAATTCGGCGCGCAACCCTTTCCGAATAGCGACGCACGCCGAATCGATAGGCGCCGCCGCGGCGGAAACGGTATGGTTGGCCGGCAAAGCAGTCATGGAGCGCCGCAAACGGCGCCGAGCAGGGGAGGACAGTGGATGAACCGCCGGGCTTTGTATCCAGTGCAGGCCGCTGCACGCAGCGACGACGGCGCCCGATGACGGTCCGGCCGACGCTCGTCCTGCTGCCGGGCCTGCTGTGCGACGCCTCCGTCTGGGCGCACCAGGCGGCGGCGTTCGCCGCCACTCACGAGGTCGTCGTTCCCGTCTTCCGCGGCTACGAGTCCATCCCCGCCATGGCGGCGTCGGTCCTCGACCGCGTGCCCGGGCCCTTCGCCCTGGCCGGCCATTCCATGGGCGGCCGGGTGGCGCTGGAGGTGGTGCGGCGGGCGCCGGACCGGGTGGAGCGGCTGGCCCTGCTCGACACCGGCGTGCATCCCCGCAAGCCGGGCGAGGAGGCCGCGCGCCAGGCGCTCGTCGATCTCGCCCACGCCGAGGGGATGGAGGCGCTGGCGCGGCGCTGGCTGCCGCCGATGGTCCACCCCGACCGGGTCGCCGAGCCGGACCTGATGGGGCCGCTCACCGCCATGGTGTGCCGCGCCACCCCGGCCGTCTTCGCCGGCCAGGTCCGTGCCCTGCTCGACCGGCCGGACGCGTCCGCCCAGCTCGCCGCGATCCGCTGCCCGACGGCCCTGGTCGTCGGCCGCCAGGACGGCTGGAGTCCGGTCGCCCAGCACGAGCCGATCGCCGCCGCCATCGCCGGGGCGACCCTCACCGTCGTCGAGGACTGCGGGCACATGGCGACGGTGGAGCGGCCGGAGGCCGTCACCGAGGCCCTGCGGGGCTGGCTGCAATCATGAACGCCGCACCGCAAGGGGCGGCCCCATACATTCGGGAGGCAATCGATGCTCAACAGGCGTAGCGTTTCCCTGGCGGCACTGGCCGCCGTCGCCGGCACCCTGGCCTTCGGGCCGCCGCCGGCGCTGGCGGCCGACACGGTGAAGGTGGGGCTGATCCTGCCGATGTCGGGGCCCTTCGCCTCGACCGGCCGGCAGATCGAGGCGGCGGCGCGCCTCTACATCGAGCAGCACGGCAAGGACGTCGCCGGCAAGACGGTGGAGCTGGTCGTCAGGGACGACACCGGCGTCGCCGACCTCACCAAGCGCCTGGCCCAGGAGCTGGTGGTCAACGACCGCATCGCGGTGCTGGCCGGCTTCGGCCTGACGCCGCTGGCGCTCGCCGCCGCCCCCATCGCCACCCAGGCCAAGGTGCCGGAGATCGTCATGGCGGCGGCCACCGCCACCATCACCGAGGCCTCGCCCTACATCGTCCGCACCAGCTTCACCCTGCCCCAGGCGGCGGTGCCGCTGGCCGCCTGGGCGCCCAAGCACGACATCCACAAGGTGGTGACCCTGGTCAGCGACTACGGCCCCGGCATCGACGCGGAGAAGGCGTTCAGCGCGGAGTTCACCAAGGCCGGCGGCACCGTCGAGAACCTGCGCGTGCCGTTGCGCAACCCCGACTTCTCGCCGTTCCTGCAGCGGGTCGCCGACGCCAAGCCGGACGCCCTGTTCGTCTTCGTGCCGTCGGGGGTCGGCGCCCAGTTCATGAAGCAGTTCGTCGAGCGCGGCCTCAACGACTCCGGCATCAAGCTGATCGGCACCGGCGACATCACCGACGACGACCTGCTGAACGACATGGGCGACGTGGCGCTCGGCGTCGTCACCACCCACCACTACTCCGCCGCCCACCCGTCGTCGGAGAACGAATCCTTCGTCGAGGCCTTCAAGAAGGCCAACGGCGGCATGCGGCCGAACTTCATGGCGGTCGGCGGCTACGACGGCATGCACCTGGTCTACGAGGCGCTGAGGAAGACCGGCGGCGACGCCGCCGGCCCGGCCCTGGTGGAGGCCATGAAGGGCATGTCCTGGACCAGCCCGCGCGGCCCCGTGTCGATCGATCCCGAGACCCGCGACATCGTCCAGAACATCTACGTCCGCAAGGTCGAGCGCACCGCCGGCGAGCTGCACAACGTGGAGTTCGACATGATCGCCGAGGTCAAGGACCCGGTGAAGGCGGCGAAGAAGTAGGCGGCGGACGGAGGCGCAGCGGCGGTCCCCCCTCCCGACCTCCCCCCACTGCGCGGGGGGAGGAGATGAGCCCTCCCCCGCGAAGTGGGGGAGGGTCGGGTGGGGGGCCGATGCGACACCTCCCGCCACCCGGATCCAGACGATGCGGAGCACTGCATGTTGACCCTGCTGTTCGACGGCATCGCGTACGGGATGGTGCTGTTCATCCTGTCCTGCGGCCTGTCGGTGACGCTCGGGCTGATGAACTTCATCAACCTGGCCCACGGCGCGTTCGCCATGGCCGGCGGCTACGTCACCGTGGTCGCCATGAACCATCTGGGGTGGCCGTTCCTGGCCTCGCTGCCGCTGGCCTTCGCCCTCACCGCCGCGGTCGGGCTGGTGCTGGAGCGCACCCTCTACGTCCATCTCTACGGGCGCAGCCACCTCGACCAGGTGCTGTTCTCCATCGGCCTCGTCTTCATGGCGGTGGCGGCCGTCGACTACGCCATGGGCTCGTCGCAGCAGCTCATCACCCTGCCGGCCTGGCTGCAGGGGCGGGTCGACGTGATGGGCGTCGCCGTCGGGCTCTACCGCGCCTTCATCATCGCCATCTGCGGCGTCGTCGTGGTGGCGCTGCAGCTCGTGCTGACGCGCACCCGCTTCGGCAGCCGCCTGCGCGCCGCGGTCGACGACCAGCGCGTCGCCCGCGGCCTCGGCATCAACGTCAACCTGATCTTCGCCGCCACCTTCGCCGCCGGCTCGGGGCTGGCCGGGCTGGGCGGGGCGCTGGGCACCGAGATCCTCGGCCTCGACCCGACCTTCCCGCTGAAGTTCATGATCTACTTCCTGATCGTCGTCACCGTCGGCGGCACCGCGACGATCACCGGGCCGTTCCTCGCCGCCCTGCTGCTCGGCGTGGCCGACGTGGCCGGCAAGTACTACGTGCCCGACTTCGGCGCCTTCGTCATCTACACGCTGATGATCGTGGTGCTGGTGCTGCGCCCCCAGGGCCTGTTCGCGCCGGCCCGCTGACGACACGATTTCGAGGCCGCTCCCATGACTTCCTCCCGCCTTGGCGACCGCGTCACCTCCGCGCTCCGGCGGCGCGCCCGCTGGGGGATCGGCGAGGCCGCCTTCTGGCTGCTCGCCTTCGCCGCCCTCTACCTGTTCCCCAGCCAGTACCTGATCCTCAACGAGATCGCGATCCTCGGCCTGTTCGCCCTCTCCCTCGACCTGCTGCTGGGCTACGCCGGCATCGTCTCGCTGGGGCACGCCGCCTTCTTCGGGTTGGGCGCCTACACCGCCGGGCTGCTCGCCAAGCACGGCGTGGGCGAGCCGGTGGTCGGCCTGTTCGCCGCCGCCGCCGTGGCGGCGGCCGTCGGCTTCGCCACCAGCTTCCTGGTGCTGCGCGGCTCCGACCTCACCCGCATCATGGTGACCATCGGCGTCGCCCTGGTGCTGGCCGAGATCGCCAACCAGATGGCCTGGCTGACCGGCGGCGCCGACGGCCTGCAGGGGATCATGGTGGCGCCGGTGCTCGGTACCTTCGAGTTCGACCTGTGGGGGCAGACCGCCTACGGCTACAGCCTGGTCGTCACCTTCCTGCTGTTCCTGCTGGCCCGGCGCGTCGTGTCGTCGCCCTTCGGGCTGTCGCTGCGCTCGATCCGCGACAACCCGCTGCGCGCCGGGGCGGTCGGCATCCCCGTCGGAGCCCGGCTGGTCGCCGTCTACACGCTCGCCGCCGCCTACGCCGGCATCGCCGGGGCGCTGCTGGCGCAGACCACCCAGTTCGTGTCGCTCGACGTGCTGGAATTCCACCGCTCCGCCGACGTGCTGCTGGTGCTCATCATCGGCGGCACCGGCTATCTCTACGGCGGTCTGATCGGCGCCGTGCTGTTCCGCATGGTCCAGGACCAGCTCGCCAACCTGACGCCGCAGTACTGGTACTTCTGGATCGGCCTGATCCTCGTGGTCATGGTCCTGGTGGGGCGCGAGCGCATCGTCGCCGCCCTCGGCGCCCCCTTCGCCGGGCTCGCCCGGCGCCTGCCCGGCCTGCGGAGGGCCTGAGCCATGAGCACGCCCGCGCTCGAGACCATCGGCCTGCAGAAGCAGTTCGGCGGCCTCACCGCCACCAACAACGTCCATTTCCGCCTGGAGCCCGGTGCCCGCCACGCGCTGATCGGGCCCAACGGGGCGGGCAAGACCACCTTCATCAACCTGCTGACCGGCGTGCTGGCGCCGAGCGCCGGGCGCATCCTGCTGGAGGGGCGGGAGATCACCGGCCTCGCCGCCCACCGGCGGGTGCGCCGCGGCCTGGCGCGGACCTTCCAGATCAACCAGCTCTTCGCCGACCTGACGCCGCTGGAGACGCTGGGGCTGGCGGTGTCGGAGCGCCTGGGCGGCGGCCACGACTGGTGGCGGCTGATCGGCACCAAGCGCGCCATCGTCGACGAGATCGCCGCGATCGCCGAGCGCTTCGGCCTCGGCGACGTGCTGGAGGAGCGGACGGCGACCCTGGCCTACGGCAAGCAGCGCCTCCTGGAGATCGCCATCGCCTTCGCCTGCCGCCCGCGCGTCCTGCTGCTGGACGAGCCGGCGGCCGGCGTGCCCGAGGCCGAGCGCCAGGAGATCCTGGCCGCCGTCGCCTCGCTGCCGCGCGAGGTGGCGGTCCTGCTGATCGAGCACGACATGGACCTCGTCTTCAGCTTCGCCGACCGCATCTCGGTGCTGGTCAACGGCGCCCTGTTCCGCGACGGCACGGTCGAGGAGATCGCCAACGACCCGGCGGTGAAGGCCGTCTATCTCGGGGAGGAGGCCCATGCCTGACGTCCTGACCATGGAGGCGGTCACCGCCGGCTACCGCGAGGCGGTGGTCATCTCCGGCGTCGATCTGAGCCTGCGCGAGGGCGAGGCGCTGGCGCTGCTCGGCCGCAACGGCGTCGGCAAGACGACGCTGCTCAACACCGCGGTCGGCGTCACCCGCCGCTTCGGCGGGCGGATCACGCTGGGCGGGCGCGACGTCACCCGCTGGCGGCCGGAGCAGCGCGCCGCCGCCGGCATCGGCTGGGTGCCGCAGGAGCGCAACATCTTCAAGTCCCTCACGGTGGAGGAGAACCTCACCGCCGTGGCGCGGCCGGGGCCGTGGGACGTCCGCCGCGTCTACGCCATGTTCCCGCGCCTGCGGGAGCGGCGCACCAACATGGGCAACCAGCTCTCCGGTGGCGAGCAGCAGATGCTGGCGATCGGCCGGGCGCTGGTGCTGAACCCCAAGGTGCTGCTGCTCGACGAGCCGACCGAGGGCCTCGCCCCGATCATCGTCGAGGAGCTGCTGCGGGCGCTCGGCCGCATCTTCCGCGACGAGGGCATGGCCGGCATCGTCGTCGAGCAGCACGCCCAGAAGATCCTCGCCATGACCGACCGGGCGATGATCCTCGACCGCGGCACGGTGGTCCACGTCGGCGCCAGTGCCGCGCTGCGGGACGACGCCGAGACCCTGGAACGGCACCTCGGCGTCGCCCGCAAGGCCGCCCCGCCTCCCGTCGGCCGCACCATGGCGTCGTAGGGGTGTGTTCCCTCCCCCGCCTCCGGCGGGGGAGGGAAGGGGCCCGTGCGGAGCATGGGAAGGGTGAGGGCAGGGTGTCTCCCGTCGGGCCGGCGCCTTCGCTTTGCCACGCTGGCCGTCCGGCATCCTCGCGGATCCTTGCCCCCACCCGGCCGCTTCGCGGCCACCCTCCCCCGGCGGAGCCGGGGGAGGGTTCGCGGCAAGAAATGTATCCAATATCGCCGATCCGCCGGGCGTGGGACCGCTGAAATCCCCCAAACGGATTGTGCCTCGCCCCGGCTATTGTATCCAATGACGCCCCGCGCTATTCTGTTGGCCGGCCGGATTGCGCCGGCGCATGACAATCAGAGGGCGAGGAGACGACGGATGGCGGAGACCCGGACCTATCCGCTGAACGCGTGGTACCCCGCGGCCTGGGGCCACGAGGTGGCGCGCAGCCTGACCGCTCGGACGATCTGCGAGCGCGACATCGTGCTGTACCGCCGCACCGACGGCGGCGTGGCGGCGCTGGAGGATGCCTGCTGGCACCGGCTGCTGCCGCTTTCCATGGGGCGCCTGGAGGGCGACCAGGTGGTGTGCGGCTACCATGGGCTGGTGTTCGACGCCGGCGGGCGCTGCACCCACATGCCGGCGCAGGAGACCATCAACCCGTCGGCCTGCGTGCGCGCCTATCCCGCGGTGGAGAAGCACCGGCTGGTGTGGGTGTGGCCGGGCGACCCGGCGCTGGCCGACCCGGCCAAGGTGCCCGACTTCCACTGGAACGACGGCGACGACTGGGTGGGCGAGGGCGGCACCTTCTACAGCCTGAAGTGCGACTACCGGCTGGTGGTCGACAACCTCATGGACCTGACCCACGAGACCTACGTCCACGCCGGCAGCATCGGCGACGAGGCGATCACCCGCGCCCCCTTCGAGGTCACCCACACCGAGCGCACGGTGACCGTCGCCCGCTGGATGGAGGACATCCACCCGCCCCCCTTCTGGGCCCGCCTGCTGGGCCGCCCCGGCAACGTCGACCGCTGGCAGATCATCCGCTTCGAGGCGCCCTGCATCGTCGCCGGCGACGTCGGCGTGGCGCTGACCGGCACCGGGGCGCGCCAGGGCGACCGCTCGCAGGGCGTCAACGGGCATTTCCTGGCGGCGCTGGCGCCCGAGACGGCGACCTCGTGCCACTATTTCTGGAACTTCGTGCGCAACTTCCGCAAGGACGACGCCGAGCTGACGCGGGCCATCAACCTCGGCCACGTCAACGCCGGGAAGGGCGTCTACGACCAGGACCACGTGGTGCTGGAGGCGCAGCAGAAGGCGATCGACCGCCATGCCCGGCAGCCCTTCTACGACCTCAACATCGACGCCGGCGCCCTGTGGGCGCGCCGCCTGGTGGAGCGCCTGATCGCCGCCGAGCGCGGCGGTGCGCCGCGCATGGCGGCGGAGTGACGGGCCGGCGATGTCCGCACGGAGCATGGACGACAAGCCGCGCAACGCGCAGACCGTCAAGGCGCTGCTGCAGCTCCGCGAGCTGATCCTCAGCGGCGAGCTGCCGCCGGGGGAGCGGGTGCCGGAGCTGGGCATCGTCGAGCGGCTCGGCGTGTCGCGCACGCCGATCCGGCTGGCGCTGGTGCGGCTGGAGGAGGAGGGGCTGGTGGACTGCCTGGCGACGGGCGGCTTCACCGTCCGCCGCTTCGACGAGCGGGACATCGCCGACGCCATCGAGGTGCGCGGCACGCTGGAGGGCATGGCGGCGCGCCGCGCCGCCGAACGCCGGCCGGGCCGGGACGAGCTGGCGGAACTGCGCGACTGCGTCGGCAGCCTCGACGCGCTGGTGCGGCGGACCAGCCCGGGCATCGACGGCTTCTCCGACTACATCCGCCTCAACGAGCGCTTCCACACCCGGCTGGTGGAACTGGCCGACAGCCCGGTGCTGAAGCGCTCCATCGACCGCATCCAGACCCTGCCCTTCGCCTCGCCCAACGCCTTCGTCTTCATGCAGTCGGAGCTGGCGGAATCGCGGGAGATCCTGGTCATCGCCCAGGAGCACCACCGCGCCATCCTCGAGGCCATCGAGCGTGGCGAGGGGGCGCGCGCCGAAAGCCTGGCCCGCGAGCATTCCCGCATCGCCCAGCGCAACCTCCAGATCGCCCTGCAGAACCAACACCATCGGGAGCGCATCCCCGGATCGCCGCTGATCCGGGCGCGCGAAAGCGCCTGAGCCGCGCCGGAGATCGAGACATGCCAGCCGAATCCGAATGGGGTGACGCCGTCCTGCGGTCCGTCACCGATCTGACGCCCGACATCCGCCTGTTCGAGATCGCACCGGCGGACGGCTTCGTGGCTCCCGAGCCGGGAGCCCACATCAACGTGACCGTGTTCGTCGACGGACGCCCGGACGTGCGCTCCTACTCCGTCGTCGGCCCCTGCCGCGACGGCGTCTACCGCATCGCCGTCAAGCGCATGCCCGCCGGCCGCGGCGGCTCGGCCTATCTCTGGACCCTGGAGGCGGGCGCGCGCCTGCGGATCACCGCGCCGCGCAACCTGTTCGCGCTCGGCCGCGGCCGGCCGCACTACCTGCTGGTGGCCGGCGGCATCGGCATCACGCCCATCTACGGCATGGCGCTCGCCCTGGCCGAGGGCGGGGCGGACGTGCGCCTGCTCTACGCCGTGCGCGGCCGCGCCGACCTCGCCTTCGCCGAGGAGCTGCGGCGGCGCCTCGGCGACCGCCTGGAGGTCTTCGTCGAGGCGGAGGGCGGCGCCATCGACCTCGCCGCCGCGATCGCCGGCCTGCCGGCGGGTGGGGAGCTCTACATCTGCGGCCCCATCGGCATGCTCGACGCCGCCCGCCGCCTGTGGGCGCAGAGCGGCCGCCCCGCCGCCGGGCTGCGCTTCGAGACGTTCGGCAACACCGGCCGCTTCCCGTCCGAGTCCTTCACCGTCCGCATCCCGCGCCTCGGGCGCGAGATCCTCGTGCCGCAGAACCAGACCATGCTGGACGCCCTGGAGGCGGCCGGCGTCGACATGATCCACAACTGCCGGCGCGGCGAATGCGGCCTGTGCGCCGTCGCCATCCTCGACGCCGACGGCGACGTCGACCACCGCGACGTCTTCTTCAGCGACCGGCAGAAGGCCGAGAACACCCGCCTGTGCACCTGCGTGTCGCGGGTGGCGCACGGCGGCATCACCATCGACACCGCCGACCGATAGGACGCCGAAGACGCGTCGTCGCCAACCGGACGAGAGGGAGGAGAGAGAGATGATCCATCGGCGCACCGTCGCGCTGGGCGCGGCGGCCGTCCTGGCGGTCATGGCGGCGGGCCCGATGCCCGCCGCCGCGGCCGACACGGTGAAGGTGGGGCTGATCCTGCCGCTGTCGGGGCCCTTCGCCTCGACCGGCCGGCAGATCGAGACGGCGGCCCGCCTCTACATGGCGCAGCACGGCACGGACGTCGCCGGCAAGACGGTGGAGCTGGTGGTCAGGGACGACACCGGCGTCGCCGACCTGACCAAGCGCCTGGCCCAGGAGCTGGTGGTCAACGACCGCGTCGCGGTGCTGGCCGGCTTCGGCCTGACGCCGCTGGCGCTCGCCGCCGCCCCCGTCGCCACCCAGGCCAAGGTGCCGGAGGTGGTGATGTCGGCCGCCACCTCGATCATCACCGAAGCCTCGCCCTACGTCGTCCGCACCAGCTTCACGGCGGCCCAGGTGACCGTCGCCGCCGCCGACTGGGCCGCCAGGAACGGGATCGGCAAGGTGGTGACCCTGGTGACCGACTACGGCCCCGGCATCGACACGGAGACGGCGTTCGAGGAGCGCTTCGCCGCCGCCGGCGGCACCGTCGCCGACACCCTGCGCGTGCCGCTGCGCAGCCCGGACTTTGCGCCGTTCCTCCAGAAGGTCGCCGACGCCAAGCCGGACGCCCTGTTCGTCTTCGTGCCGTCGGGGGTCGGCGCCCAGTTCATGAAGCAGTTCGTCGAGCGCGGCCTGCACGATTCGGGCATGGCCGTCCTCGCCGAGGGCAGCGTGACCGACGACGACCTGCTGAACGCCATGGGCGACGTGGCGCTCGGCATCGTGTCGTCGCACCACTATTCCGCCGCCCATCCGTCGCCGGAGAACCGCGCCTTCGTCGCGGCGTTCAGGAAGGCCAGCGGCGGCATGCGGCCGAACTTCATGGCGGTCGGCGGCTACGACGGCATGCACCTGATCTACGAGGCGCTGAGGAAGACCGGCGGCGACACCGCCGGCCCGGCCCTGGTGGAGGCCATGAAGGGGATGAGCTGGACCAGCCCGCGGGGGCCCGTGACCATCGATCCCGAGACCCGCGACATCGTTCAAAACGTCTACATCCGCAAGGTCGAGCGGGTGGACGGCGAACTCCACAACGTCGAGTTCGCCACGATCCCCGACGTCAAGGACCCGGTGAAGGCGGCGAAGAAGTAGATGCGGGAACGGCGGGGGAGGGCGGCGTCCTTCCCGCCGCCCGGGGGGCGGACCGGAAAAGAAGCAGCCGGGACAATGCGTGCATCGGACCAGGCTCCGCCCGTTCGCGACGACTCTAGGCGCCGTCACCACGCTCTGCTATCGTGCCGGCGGCAGACGTGCCTCAACGCTTCCAGGGCTCTGTGTTTATGTCAGGCCTCGGTGCAGCGCCCCTCGATTTCGCCATTCTTGACGCGCTCGACAGCGGGGCGGTCATTCTGGACGCCCGGCACTGCGTGCGTCATTGGAACGCCTGGATGGTCGCCGCCTCCGGGGTCGCCGCCGCCACCCTCCTCGGCCGGCCGCTGTGGGAGGGACTGTCCGCGCTGGCGGCGCCCGGCCTGCGGGAGGCCGTCGACGACGCCCTGTCGTCCGGCTTCGCCCGGCAACTCACCGCCGTCCTGCACGACCGCATCTTCCCGTTGTGTTGCTTCGACGGGCGGCCGCTGGTCCACAACGTGGTGGTCCGTCTGCTGGACCAGGGACCCGAGCCGCTCTGCCTGATCCAGGTCCACGACATCACGGCCCGCTGGGAGACCGAGCAGGCGTTGCGCCGCAGCGAGGCGCGGGCGCGGGTCCAACTGGCCGAGGTGGAGGCGCTCTACCGGACGGCGCCGATCGGTCTCGGGCTGTTCGACCGCGACATGACCTTCCTGCGCGTCAACGAGGCGCTGGCGGACATCAACGGGCTGCCGGTGGAGGCGCACCTCGGGCGCTCCGCCTGGGACGTCGTTCCCGCCCTGCGGCCCGTGACCGGACCGCTCTTCGCGCGCGTCTTCGACACCGGCGAGGCGATCCGCAACAACGAGGTGCGCGGCACCACGCCACGCGAACCCGACGTGGAACGCTGCTGGATCGAGGATTTCTACCCCCTGAAGGACGCCGACGGGACCGTCGTCGCCGTCGGCGTCATGGTCCGCGAGGTCACCGAGCAGAAGGCGCTGGAGGAGCGGGCGCGCCTGCTCAACGCCGAGCTCGGCCACCGGATCAAGAACCTGTTCACGATGATGGAGGCCCTGATGCACCAGTCGGCGCGCACGGCGCCGACGCTTTCCGATTTCCTGGAGCGGTTCGGCGGGCGGCTGCGGGCGCTGGCGGCGGCGCAGGACCTGCTGACGGCCAGCCACGGCGCCGTGGCGGTGCCGCTGCCCGTCCTCGCCCGCACGGCCCTCGCCCCGTTCGTCGGGGGCGACGGGCGTGCACGCCTGGACCTCGACGAGGTCGCCGTCACCGCCGACGTGGCGTCGGACCTCGCCCTGGCGCTCCACGAGCTGGCGACCAACGCCACGAAGTACGGCGCGCTTTCCGTGCCGGAGGGCAGGGTCGTCCTCGCCGGCAGCCTCGACGCCGAGGGCACCGTGCTGCGCCTGGAATGGCGGGAATCGGGCGGCCCGGCGGTGACGGCCCCCGGCCGCAAGGGGTTCGGCACCCGGCTCCTGGAGCGCACCGTCGCCGCCCGGCCGGGCGGCCGGGCGGAGATGGACTGGTCCGCCACCGGTCTGGTGTGTCGGATCGACCTGCCGCACCGTCCCTAGGTTCCAGAGCGGGATCACTCCAGGTGATCCCACCTGGAGTGATCCCGCTCTAAATTCAAATCTTTAGAGCAAGATCGCTTTCCCGCTCCGCTTGCGCTGCGCCGGCGCAACGCCATGCCGGCCCTCCTGTTGTGAGGCAGACCGAAGCCTCGCCAGCGGGAGCCTGCATGACGACGCCCTTCACGCCCGCGCGCCGGCTGTGCGCGTTCGCCGTCCTCGCCGTCCTGCTCGCAGCACCCTCCACCCGGGCGCAGACGCCCGCCGGCCCGCCGCCGGCGGTGGCGGTGGAGACGGTGCGCCGCGCCGACGTCACGCCGTCGGAAGCCTTCGTCGGCCGCACCGAGGCGCCGCAGTCCTACGAGGCGCGGGCGCGGGTCACCGGCGCGGTCGAGCGGGTCGCCTTTGACGAGGGCCAGGACGTCGAGGAGGGGCAGCTCCTCTACGTCATCGAGCCGGCCCCCTACCGGGCCGGGCTCGCCCAGGCCGAGGCCCGGCTGCAGCGCGCCCAGGCGCAGCTCCGCGAGGCCCAGCAGGCCTACGCCCGGGCCGAGGAGCTGAGCCAGCGCGGCAACGTCAGCGAGGCGGCCCTCCAGGAGGCCCTGGCGGCCCGGGAAACGGCGGCGGCCGACGTCAAGGCGGCCGAGGCCGAGGTGCAGCGGGCGCGGCTCGACCTCGACTACACGGAGGTGCGCTCTCCCATCGCCGGCCGCATCGGCGCCACCGCGGTGACCCAGGGCAACCTGGTCGGGCCGGACAGCGGCGTGCTGGCGACGGTCGTCCGGCTCGACCCGATCCGCGTCGTCTTCTCCGTCAGCGACCGCGACCTCCTGGCGGTGCAGCGGCGCTTCGGGGCCCGTTCGCCGGCGGAGCTGGTCGGCCGCTTCACGCCGACCCTGGAGCTGGCCGACGGCGAGACCTACGGCGAACCGGGCCGCATCGCCTTCGTCGACAACCGCATCGATCCGGCGACCGGCACGGTGACGGTGCGCGCCGAGTTCCCCAACCCCGACCGCACCCTGCTGCCCGGCCAGTACGTCACCGTCCGCGTCCGGCCGCAGCAGACGACGGAGCGGCCGGTGGTGCCGGTCACCGCCGTGCAGCGCGACCGCGACGGGCCGTTCGTGCTGGTGGTCGGGCCGGAGAACCGGGTCGAGGCGCGCCGCGTCGCGCTGGGGACGCAGGTCGGACAGACCTTCGCCGTCCGCAGCGGGCTCGAAGCCGGGGACACCATCGTCGTCCAGGGACAGCAGAAGGTCCAGCCGGGCATGGCGGTGAACCCGATACCGGCGGAGCAGACGGCCGAGGCCACGACCGGTGACGCCCCCGGTGAGTCCCGATGATCTCCGGCCTGTTCATCCGCCGCCCCAACCTGGCCATCGTGCTGTCGGTCGCCGCCCTGGTGGCCGGGCTGCTGGCGCTGGGCGCCATCCCGGTGGCGCAGTTCCCGGCGATCACGCCGCCGTCGGTGCAGGTGTCCGCCAGCTATCCCGGCGCCAGCGCCGCCGTCGTCGCCGAGAGCGTGGCCGCCCCCATCGAGGCGCAGGTGAACGGCGTGCCGGGCATGCTCTACATGTCCTCCAGCAGCTCCGACAGCGGCTCCTACGCCCTGACGGTGACGTTCGAGGTGGGGACCGACCCCGACCTCGCGGCGATCGAGGTGCAGAACCGCGTCCAGCTCGCCGAGGCCATGCTGCCGTCCACCGTGCAGCGCCAGGGCGTGACGGTGCGGCCGCGTTCCACCAACATGCTGATGGGCGTCAATCTCTACGCCGCCGAAGGGGCGGACCTCAGCCCGCTCTTCATCGGCAACTACGCCAACCTGTCGGTGCGGGACGCCGTCGCCCGGCTGGACGGCGTGGGCGACGCGCAGGTGCTGGGCAGCGCCACCTACTCCATGCGGATCTGGATGAATCCGGACCGCATGACGGCGCGCGGGGTGACGGCCGCCGACATCGTCGCCGCGGTGCAGGCGCAGAACGCCCAGGCGCCGGCCGGACAGATCGGCGCCCCGCCGATCGGCGACGCCCAGGGCCAGCAGCTCACCATCCTCGCCGAGGGGCGCCTGGAGGAGGCCGAGGCCTTCGGCCGGATCATCGTCCGCACCAATCCCGACGGCGGCGTCGTCCGCCTGGGCGACGTCGCCGAGGTGGAGCTGGGGGCGCAGACCTACGCCTCCACCTCGCGCCTCAACGGCCGGCCGTCGGCGATGCTGGTGGTCTACCAGTCGCCCGAGGCGAACGCCCTGGAGGTGGCCGAGCGCGTGCGGGCCGAGCTGGAGCGCCTGTCCGGCAGCTTCCCCGAGGGGCTGGACTACGCCGTCGTGTTCGACACCACGCGCTTCGTCGAGGCGACCATCGAGGAGATCGTCCTGACCCTCGGCGTCACCTTCCTGCTGGTGGTCGGCGTCACCTACCTGTTCCTGCAGGACGGCCGTTCGACCCTGATCCCGACCCTGGCGATCCCGGTGTCGCTGGTCGCCACCTTCGCCGTGCTCTACGTCGCCGGCTTCAGCGCCAACACGATCACCCTGTTCGCCCTGATCCTCGCCATCGGCCTGGTCGTCGACGACGCCATCGTCGTGGTCGAGAACGTCCGCCACGTCATGGAGGCGGAGCCGGACCTGGCGCCGGCCGCCGCGGCGCTGCGGGCGATGCGCCAGGTCACCGGGCCGATCGTCGCCTCCACCCTGGTGCTGGCGGCGGTGTTCGTGCCGGTGGCCTTCCTGCCCGGCATCACCGGCCAGCTCTACAGCCAGTTCGCGGTGACCATCACCGTGGCCTTCCTCATCTCCGGCGTCGTCTCGTTGACCCTCAGCCCGGCGCTGTGCGCCGTCATCCTGCGGCCGGTCCGGCCGCGCCGCCGCGGGCCGCTCGCCGCCTTCGAGCGGGTGCTGGAGCGCACGCGCGCCGGCTACGGCCGCCTGGTCGGCGTGCTGGCGCGGCGCCTCGCGCTCACGGCCGTGCTGTTCCTGGCGGTCGCCGGCGCCGCCTACGGCTTCCTGCGGGTGCTGCCCGGCGGCTTCCTGCCGGCCGAGGACCAGGGCTACTTCTTCGTCAACGTCCAGCTTCCCAGCGCGGCGGCGCTGAACCGGACCGAGGAGGTGATGGAGCGGGTCGCCGCCATCGTCGGCGACGCCGAGGGGGTGGCCGACGTGATCGGCGTCACCGGCTTCAGCCTGCTCGGCGGCGGCGGCTCCAACGCCGGCCTGGCGATCGCCGTGCTGGAGCCGTGGGCGGACCGCGGCCCGGAGGAGAGCGTCGATGCGCTGATCCGCACCCTGCAGGCGCGCTTCATGGCGATCCCCGAGGCGACGGTGTTCGCCTTCAACCCGCCCTCGGTGCCCGGCGTCGGCGCCACCGGCGGCTTCGACTTCCGCCTCCAGGCGCTGTCGGACGCCTCGCCGCAGGATCTGGCGGCGGTGTTGCGGGGCCTGCTGGTCGCCGCCAACCAGGAGCCGGCGATCGGCTCGGCCTTCAGCACCTACACCGCCGACGTGCCGCACCTGTTCCTGGAGCTGGACCGCACCAAGGCGGCGCTCCTCGGGATCACGCCGGCCGCCGTCTACGAGACGCTGCAGGCCCATCTCGGCTCGGCCTACGTCAACGACTTCCCGCGCGGCGGCCGGATCTACCAGGTGCGCATCCAGGACCTGCCGCAGTTCCGCCGGACGCCCGCGGCCATCGAGCGCCTGCACGTCCGTTCGGCCTCGGGCGAGCTGGTGCCGCTGTCGAGCATCGCCCGCGTCGTCCCGGATCTCGCCCCCGACACCATCAGCCGCTACGACCAGGCGCTGTCGGCGCAGATCAACGGCCAGACCGCGCCCGGCGCCACCTCCGGCGAGGCGTTGGCGGCGATGGCCGCGGTCGCTGACCGCACCCTGCCGGCCGGCTACGGCTATGTCTGGTCGGGCCTCTCCTACCAGGAGGTGCGCGCCGGCGGCGAGGCGGCGCTGGTGTTCGGGCTGGCGCTGCTGTTCGCCTACCTGTTCCTGGTGGCGCAGTTCGAGAGCTGGTTCCTGCCGGCCTCGGTGCTGCTGTCGGTGGCGGTCGCCGTCGCCGGGGCCCTGGGCGGACTGCTGCTGGCCGGCAACCCGCTGGACGTCTACGCCCAGATCGGCCTGGTTCTGCTGATCGGCCTGGCGGCCAAGAACGCGATCCTGATCGTCGAGTTCGCGCGCACCCGGCGCCACGACGGCCTGTCGGTGCACGAGGCGGCGGTGGAGGGGGCCAAGGCGCGCTTCCGCGCCGTGCTGATGACCGCCTTCGCCTTCATCCTGGGGGCGGTGCCGCTGCTGGTGGCGAGCGGTGCCGGCGCGGCCAGCCGGCGGTCCATCGGCATCACCGTGTTCGCCGGCATGCTGGCCGCCACGGTGGTGGGCATCCTGCTGGTGCCGCCCCTGTTCGCCGCGTTCCAGCGCCTGGAGGAACGGCTGACCGGCCGGCCCGGGGCGGCGCCGGCCGGTCGCAGCGGGGAGGCGGGGGAGGCCGCGCCGTGAGATACCGTCACGTTGAGCAAGCCCTATTTTCAGGGGGCGAGCTTTGGTTCGAAGGGCTTTCGGGCCTTGGCGA